>JACQIH010000017.1 GCA_016198625.1 Candidatus Aenigmatarchaeota archaeon | reverse complement strand
GGTTTTGTTTAAATAATCGTTTTCTGTTTAACAAATCGGGATAGTGTTTAAAAAATACTATTCATCTAATCTATGATTAATGCCAGCGGATTCTTCTATGAATTTTAGCAAAGCTCCAGCTCATCAGAAATGGGCTGTTTTACCTGTCTGAATGTGTGTTATAACACCACTATAATCTTTCTTTTCTCCGCTTTCGGCTTGGTGTTCTGTCCAAAGCCGAATTTCAAATTTCGGGCATTTCAGGTCTCTATCTATCGTCATTTTAACACCTCTTTCTGCACCTCATTACATTCAGGGCATCTAACGAACTTATAGCGCAAATCTATATATACCGCTTTTGGAAATAGAGATAATATGAAGGAAGAGACGGAAGAATACGAGCTTGTGCCCATGAACCCCATAAGGCGGCTTGAGAAGAGAGTTGAAAGGGTCGAGAAGGCTTCCGGCTCGGAAGAGCTGATGAAGGACCTGATGGAAATAGTCAAGACCAACCAGCAGATCGTTGATGAAATTATCAAATCAAACAGCGAAATGGTTGACAAGGTAAATAACGCGATTCATTCTGTAAATTCCCTGATAACGCGGCTGGACGACTTCATGTCGCGCGTTGAAATAGAGGGTGAGGAAGTCAAGGAAGAGGCGTCCCCGGACTTCGAGAAGAAACTGGACGACCGCCTGGCGAAGCTGGAGAAGCGCGTCAATGCCATCCTGATGTCCGCGATGTCGAAAAAAATGGCAAGGCCCGCGATGCCGTGACTGCTGTTTCTGCGAAAGCTTAATTAGCCGCGAGCACAATTAGAAATTGTGTTGAATAAGATTTCGAAAAGGGATGAGATTAGAAAGAGAAGGAAAAATCATAGAGAGTTGCGGAGAAACTTAACCGCTTTCCCTTCTCTTCTTAAGGGCCAGCAGCAGGCAATCAGCGCGATACTCCTCAGCGGAATCCTCATTGGCATCGTGGGCTCCATCTACATGTGGGGAATTCCGCTCATACAGAAAAACAAGGACATATCCCTGCTGCAGAGCAGCGAGCAGTTCATGCTTGCTCTTGACAACAAAGTAAAGAGCGTGACGAATACGGGAGGACGGGACCAGCTCAGAATAACCGTTCCCGGACTTGTGAGCACAAGCAGCACGCCGGGCGGGGTCGTGGTGCAGCTTGATGTCGATACGCAGGGAACCATCTACGCGACCGGAGCCGAGATACCGCTGAAGAACGCGACCTGCTCCGCCGCCGAGGGATCGTGGGGCTCCGACGAGTCGGGAATACTCTGCGTAAAGAGCGTGAAGCTCGACGAGAACAAGTACAGAACCACTTACACGCTGCGGTACGTGCCGCTGAGGACGCAGACAATAAGGACTTATTCTATAATCCTCGGTGCCGACGAAGCCGAGAGCGCAGGGATGGACCATGCAATCGTCATAGAGAACAAAGGGACTTCGGAAGCCGATGAAGCCGGCAGGATAGTCACAAAGACATCGGTGAAAGTCGATTTAATCTGAAAGAAAGCTTATTTTCATGGAGCCGCAATATATCTATCATGCGAAAGAGGGATGAGATTAGAAAGAGAATGGAAAGTTTCCCTTCTCTTCTTAAGGGCCAGCACCTCGTGCTGAACGAGATGCTTCTTTTTGCCCTCGGCATACTCATAACCGCACATGTAGTTTTCAGCTTCGGCTCGATACAGTCGTCGTTGAATGAAGTCTCCACGAAAGACCAGTTCATGAATGCCGGCGACATTATTGTGTCGGGCGTGTCCAGGGCTGTTGCGGAGAATTCCACGGTCGTCGTGAATTTCCCGGAGAAAATTTCGGGAAGGACGTACGTAATATCCCTGAGCGAAGATTCCGTCTTCGTGCAAGATTTCAGCAATCCTGAAGTGCAAGTATCCCAGAAACTATTTAACATAGCCAAATCCAATTGTATTACGGAAGGGGTTTTTTGCCTGAGCGGCGAAGTATTGAGCACGGCGGGCAGGGCCGAAATATTCATAGACGGGAAGACAATAAAGATTAGGAGAGCGTGACATAAACTTTTCAGAAAGGTTCAATCAAAACGGTTAGTGATTACATGAAAATCAAGCTTGCTAGGAAAGAGGAAGCGCCTGAGAAGTCGGTTTCGCTTATGCTGAAAACATCCCTCGGCAGGAAAAAAATACGGTTCAGAATACCGCAGCCTGCCAGTCCTGTCGCGCCAGCAAGCGGCCATGTTTCCGGAAATGCGGAAGTCACCCATGCTTATTCTTCGCAGCCCGCCGCGCCCGCGATCCTGCAGGCGGCGGGGCCCATTCCCGTGGTGTTAACGGAAGAATACGAGATGAAGGAGGCGATCAAGGGCGGGGTGAACATACCGGAAACCGTTGAGCCTGCGGCGTTTCAAAGCTACGACACAAAGGAGGCCATAGAGCTCAGGAAAATCAACGTCACGTACCCGCTCATACCCGCCGCGCCGAAGAAAGGCGAGCGTGTCTTTGCTTATGCCCGCATATACTTCGAGCCAAAGCTGAGCGAAATAATGTACGAAGTCGTGGAGCCGCGGCTGGATGAGAGGGGCGCGGCGCTCCTCAAGGAAATCAAGGAATACATACAGGAAAAAATAGACGTCAATTTCGGGGAGATACGGGGCAATGCCACCGATTATCTTAACAAGATATTCGAGAGCGCGCTGAACTATTTCCGCGCGACCAATGCCGATGTGGAAGTCCTGAGGTACTACGTTATGAGGGACTTCATCGGCCTGGAAAAAATAGAGCCGCTCATCAAGGACAGGCAGATAGAGGACATCTCGTGCGACGGGGTGAACATACCGATATTCGTCTATCACAGGGACCCGCGGCTCGGCTCTTTGCGGACGAACGTGAAGTTCATCGACAAGGACGAGCTCGATTCCTTCACAAACAAAATCGCCGAAAGGTGCGGCAAGGTCATCTCAGTCGCAAGGCCGCTGCTGGACGGGACCCTTCCCGACGGCTCCCGCGTCCAGGCAACGCTCAGCAGCGACATAGCGATGCACGGAAGCAATTTCACAATAAGAATGTTCACGGAAAAGCCGCTCACGCCAGTGGATATGATCAAGTTCGGGACGTCCGACCTCAAGATGCTTTCTTATTTCTGGCACCTTATCGAGCACAACCAGAGCGTGCTCATATCCGGCGGCACAGCGACGGGGAAAACGTCGCTGCTGAACGCCCTCTCGCTTTTCATCAAGCCTCAGATGAAGATTGTGAGCATAGAAGACACCCCGGAGCTGAGGCTGCCCCATTCTCACTGGGTGCCCGAAGTCGCGAGGACGCCCCTGTCCGAAGAAGGCAAGGTAGACATGTTCGAGCTGCTCCGCGAGTCTCTGCGACAAAGGCCCGACTACATAATAGTCGGCGAAGTCCGCGGGCGCGAGGCGTACGTGCTGTTCCAGCAGATGGCGGTGGGCCATGCAGGCCTCGCAACCATACACGCGGAGAATTTCCCAAAGCTAATGGACCGCCTTTCCACCCCGCCAATAAGCCTGCCTATAGGGCTAATACAGAACGTCGATGTGATTGCCTTCGTTAAGAGGGTGAAGTACGGCCGCGTATACAAAAGGCGGATTTCGTCGGTAATAGAAATTATCGGGTACGACAGGAAGAGTAACACCGTGATAACCAACGAGGTTTTCAAGTGGGATCCCAGGAACGACGGGTACGCGGTCGTGAATAAGAGCTCGCTCCTGAAAAGGATATCGGAAATGACAGGTGCGACGGAAGAGGAGATCAGGGAGGACATAAGAAGGAAGGCCAGCGTCCTTAAATGGGCGGCTGAAAAGAATCTTGCTGACTACCAGAAACTGGGTTCGCTGTTCAATTTGTTCTACACTGCGCCTGAGTTCCTGCTGCAGAGGATTGAATATGCCTAGTTACTCCGGCATCGCCTTCAAAACATTCGGCAGCCTCAGCAAGTCCCTGAAAGGCTATTTCATCGACCTCCAGGACGACCTGCAGAAGGCAGGGATCAAATACACGCTGGAAGAGTACCTGTCCATAGCTTTGATGACGATATTCGTCACCTTCTTCATGGAAACCGCGCTTTTCGCGTTCATCTTCGGGCTTCTGGGGTTCCCCACGGTGACCGCGGCGTTCCTCGGGCTCACGCTCTCATCGACCCTGTCGGGGCTTGTCATGTTTCTTTTCTACTCTTATCCCGTTACCATATCGAAAACCCGGGGCAGCAAGATAACCAAGGTCCTGCCTTTCGCCGTGTCATACCTTGCAACGATGTCTTCATCACGCCTGCCGCCGGTCGCAGCCTTCAGAACGCTCGCGAAGTTCGAGGAATACGGAGAGGTGAGCAAGGAATCGCGCGAAATCGTGCAGAACATAGAAGTCTTCGGGATGACATTCTCGAACGCTATAAGGAGGCAGGCCCGAAGGACGCCGTCGCTGGAGCTGCGCGACCTTTTCTGGGGCATAGACAACGTCACGTCGTCCGGCGGGAATCTTACAGAATATCTGGAGCAGAAAGCGGAGACCCTCATGTCCGATTACAGAAGGAAGATAAGGAAATATTCCCAGGACCTTTCGCTCTTCATGGAAGTGTACCTGACGCTTATTATAACCGGCTCGATATTTTTCATCATCCTTTCCTCAATCGTCGCGGCGCTTTCGGGCGGGCTAGGCACGATAGCAATACAGACGTTCATAGTGTTCATACTGATACCGCTGATATCCCTCGGGTTCATTTTGCTGATAAAATCCATATCGCCGGTGGAAGAGTAGATCGCGATGCTAAAAGGCATGCAGACTGACAGGAAAATACTCCTGGTTTCCGCGGCAGCGTTCCTGCTGCTGGCGGCGTCAGGCATAGCCAGCGGCGACCCGGTGCTGGCGCTCAACCTCACGTTTATCGGCGCGCTGATAATGACCATACCGTACAGCCTTTACAGGTTTTTCGAGTTCAAGAGAATACGCGCCTACGAAAAGGAGTTTCCCAACTTCCTGCGCGACCTGGCTGAATCGCAGCGCGCAGGGCTGACAATCATCCAGGCGGTGAAGTCCGCTGCCAAATCGGATTACGGCCCGCTTACCCTGGAAATCAGGAAAGTGAACAACCAGATAAGCTGGAACGTGCCGCTGGAAAAGGTGCTGAACGACTGGTCCAAGCGGATGAAGAAGAGCAGGATCATAGTCAGGTCGATAATGATAATACAGGAGGCCAACAAATCAGGCGGCAGCATAGAAAGCACGATGGAGTCCCTGGCCGGCAACATCGAGACAATAAAGGAGGTCCAGGAGGAGAAGTCCTCCCTGCTTAACCAGCAGGTCATAATGATGTACGCGATATTCTTCATTTTCCTCGGGATAACGATAGCCCTGCTCAAGTTCCTGATACCGCTGCTGCAGCCGCAAGGCAGCCAAAGCATCGCAGGCATCTTCCAGGACTTCAATCCGAACCCGTGCGCGCCATGCTTTTCTTCAGCAGCCCCGGAATGCTTCGGGTGCGGGCTTTTCATGGGAGTGTCCGCTTCGCTCAATTTCGGCGCGCCGCAGGCGGCGGAATCCTACTACCGCTCGCTGTTTCTTGTGATGATCATGATACAGGGGTTCTTTTCAGGGCTCATCGCCGGCCAGATAGTCTCCGATTCCGTTTCGGCGGGAATCAAGCACAGCTTAATCATGACCCTGAGCGGATTTTTCATTTTCATCCTTCTCATAAAGGCCGGCTTCGCGTAGCCACATGAAATGTACGGTGGAAAGATGAAGGGAAAAATAAATAAAATTTTCAATGGGGGAACGAGAATACAGAGAGAGAAAAGGAAATCGAAGTTCCGTAGGAACTTCAAGCTGTCTCGGTTCTACTCTTGTGGAATCATTAACATCGAATTCATCATTTCGGTCCTGGTCTTTCTCGGGACCATTTTTTTCCTTATTATAAGCGTCGCGAACAGCGTTCCGCAATACCACGAGGCGTCCCTGCTGACGTCGCTGAGGTCCAGGAGCTTTGCTGCCTCGGAGGTGCTGCTGCTGGACGAGGGCGCGCCCAGGAGCTGGAGTGCGGACAACGCGGAGCGCATAGGCCTCGCAACGCCGGAAAAATATGTCCTGTCGCTGCAGAAAATAAACGAGATGAAAGCCATGTGCAATTCAAATTACACCAGGGTCAGGGACCTTGTCATGACCGACCCGAGATTTGTCATCACAATTAATGTTACCAATCTGGAGACCGGTGAGACCTATGTGAACTGCGCGCCGGACGTCGAAACGCTGGTGCTGCCCCAGTCCATCGTCAAAAGATACGGAATCTTGGAAAATAAGGACCGCGTTGCATTAGAGGTCGGTGTCGCGTGATGAAAGGCTTTGTAAGGCTGCTGGAAGCTGTCATTGCATCGATAATACTTATCGCGTCTATATCCTACTTTTTCGTGCCTGCCGCGCCGCAGTCGTCATGGGACGATACGATGGCGGTCATCAGGGCAAGGGAATCCCTGATGTCCATGGAGAAAAGCGGCCGCCTGGCTGATTACGTGGCGCGCAACGACGTGGCTGCAATCAACGCCGACCTCAGGAAATCCGTGCCCTCGAACATAGAATTTTCCGTGGAGATAAGGGACATAGCCAACGGCATAATTTTCGTGGAGTGTTTCTGCACCGAGGCGGAAAAAAGCAGCGTTGAGTCCCTGCTGTCCCCGCTCCGGTTCAACTACAACGGCAGGGACATCGAGATACGCGTCCAACAGCTTGCTAACCTGAACAGCATCAACGCAAATACGAATGTCTTGCTGATAATCGGCTACGAGAACCTGAATGCTTACAGGGCATCGCTGGACAGCTTCCTCGAGAGGGGCGGGACGATATTCATGCTCTCAAGCCTCTACGAAAACCAGGTCAATGACGGGTATATGGACAGCGTCTTCGGCCTCAGGTGGGGAGACAGCGGCGGAGGCTCGGGGAGATTCTACGACACCACAACGCCTTCGAAGGTCTCGTACAAGGTGGCCAATTATTACTTGGCGCTGCGGAAGGAGGACGCATCTGCGGCCGCGTTCAGCGGCTTTTCCGGGGAAGGCGTCAATCAGGTCGTGGTTGACGACAGGTCCGTTGTCGTGTCGAGCCCCGCGAACGTCATATCG
>JACQIH010000010.1 GCA_016198625.1 Candidatus Aenigmatarchaeota archaeon | reverse complement strand
CGTCAGCGCGACGCCTATTATGAACGCAACGGCAAGGCCCACGACCTTGTATTCCTTGAGGAACTCGCGGAATTCCTGTTTCATGCTCATAACAAACACCCCAGAAGCAGGAAGAAGGCCCGGCTTATTTTTAGCAGGCAAAAGGTTCTTAAGCGCAAAATCAGAACAGAGCGTCAGCTGCCACGCCGCGCTCCCTGAGAGAGCCTACTAGTTCGTCCCTCGTTTTCTCGAAGAAGCTGCCGTCCATACCCATGCCGTTTTTTTCTGCTGTGCCTTTCCACAGGTGCGGGTAATTCATTCTGTCGATGAATGCCGACTCGATAAGCGGAGCCACCGCCTCGGCTACGGCACCGGGATTCATGGGCATCATGGGGCCGATGAAGGCGTAAGTCCGCAGGCCCGCTTCCTTCAGCTTTTTCAGCGTCCCGATGCGGACGCGGAACGGCGGCGTGAAGGGCTCGAACACGTTCTTCACCTTGTCGTCGTCCGTGGTTATGCTCACTCCCACGGTGCATTCCTTGAATTGCTTCAGCAAGCCGATATCGCGCGTCACAAGCGGCGAGCGCGTGAGGACGGTTATCGGGAAGTCATGCTCCAGCAGGACTTCAAGGCACCGTCTTGTCAGCTCATATTTCTTCTCAAGCGGCTGGTAAGGGTCCGTGGCGGAGGAAAGCATGACGACGCCGCGTTCTGCTGTTTTGATTTCCTTTTTAAGCAGCTCAGGAGCATTCACCTTCGCATCAACGTAGCCGCCCCATTCCTCGCCTTTATGGCTGCGCGCGAACAGCTGGGCGTAACAAAACTCGCAGCCGAAGCCGCAGCCCGTATAGCAGTTCACGCAGTAATCGGTGATGCCGCTCCTGCCGAGGATGCTTTTTGCTTTCACCTCGCGGATTTTCATCGATAGAATTGGCCGCGAAAGTCTAAAAAGAATTAGCGCTTCAATTCGAACAGTTTCTCGACCTTCATCGCATCGGCAAATTTTTCCGGCGAATGAAGAAATGAAAATTTCGAGATGTCGCGCGAAGCGGCCGCGTAGAGCGTCCCGCGAAAAGACTGCCGCGGCTCCGTCAATTGCGGCGCCGGAACCCTGCCGTAGCTCTCGTTCCGAAGGAAAACCGGCTTTCCTTGATCCTCGACGACGTAATACGCCGGGCCGTGATTTTCCCTGTAAGCGGTGTATACCGAGCCGAATTCATCGGAAACGATGTTGGCGGTCACGAGAGGCGTTTTGCCGACATTCACCGTGACGTGGCCGAACCCCGGCGGCATCAGCACCTTGTCGCCCTGCCCGGCGGAAACGGCGAGCACGCTTTTTACCCTGTTCTCATCGCTCCCGGTTTCCTGCATCATGAACATGGCTTCGCCCGTCACGATTTCGTATATCTCCGGGTACCGCACCGCGGTCCCGGGCTTGAACGGGTGGTAGTGCCCTATGGTCCTGGCGAACTCCCTGCCGATGAGGCCGTTTTCGAGCACTGTCAGGTCAAAGCGGAGCTTGTTTTTGCTGAACATCTGCCTGTCTTTCGGGAATCCCACATTGCGGTACATATAGTAAGCTGTTTTTTTCGGGAATTTCGCGTTGTCGTCCATGAGAAACGGCTTCATCTCGTCGAGGGTTCTCTGCGAGGTTTTCTCGACAGCCACGCCGCTGCCGAGAACAATTCTCACGCCGTCGAGCTTTATCGGGAGGCCCGAATGTTTTTCCATATCAATCATAGAATCGTTTTCGTTACTATGTTTTTAAAACCCACCATAATAGATAAGAAATGTCGGCTTCACGCGTCTGTAGTCTAACGGTTAGGACCTCAACGAAAGGGGTAAGCCTTCCACGGACTCGTCAGGGGAAATGAGAATGAGGGTACAGGGAGAAAAGCCTTTCTCCCGTGCTGATGATCCGGGTTCGAATCCCGGCGGACGCATCTTTTTAATTCTTCCCACTTTAGATGTCGTATGAAAATAACCCGCGTTCGGGCGCCTCTCGGCCCGGAACATGAGCGCATAAGGGAAGCGGACGTGACGCTTCCGCAGGGTTACAAGGCGTGGAGGCATTTCGAGGATATATGGAAAGGGTCGGAATTTTACTTCGATATAGAAAGTTATGTCAATGCCTTGCACTGGAGAAAGAAACGCCCCCTCGAGCTTCTTGACTCCGGCTGCGGCTCCGGCAAAGTCCTTGGACAATTGAAGCAGGGAGTGCGGGCTTTCACCTTGTACAGGTCCGTAAGCCTTGGTGTGTACCCGGGCTATTACCAGGATGTGCCGTTCAAAGTCCCGGAAAGCATGGGATTGAAGGAGCGTGCGAGGATCACAGGCGTGACGCTGCACGAAGAGCACTCTGAAAGCGCCGAAAACAACGGGCTCGACGAACTGATCATAGGACCTGCCGAGCGTCATGCGTTTGACAGGCAATTTGACGTGATTCTTGACTACGCAGGCCCCGCATTTTATTTCCCCTCCAGAGCCATTCCCTTATATCGCGGAATAATCCAGCCGGACGGGATCTTAATCGTATGGCTTATGTGGGATTGGGAAAAGGGTCTGATTACTGGAGACTTCTCGCGCGAAACATTTAATCGTGAAGAACTGCTCGAACGTAACAGGTTCCGAATCTTGGCGAAGGACGAGTATAATTTCATTGCAACTCCGTCCAAAGAATCGATGGACCGAGCGCTTTTTCAGGAATGCCTTTACCCGCTCAAAATAAGATGACTATCTTCCAGGCTTGTAGCTGGGCTCCCTGAGCTTTCGGCCGCGGCCGTGGTAATGGAACCAGCCGAGTATGAGGACGATCGCCACGGCGACTATTAATATAACTGGCCCGTAGTCGGTGATGGCCTTCGGGACCTGGATTTTCACGCCGCCTATGTCCACTTCCTGCGTCTGCGGCGCCTCCGGCCCTTGCGGGGCCGGCTCTCCCGGAACGGCGGCGCTCCGGGCGGTTATCGCGAACACGCTGAAGCCGGGCGTTGCCGCGGAATACTTCACCGAGGCGGAGTCTTCCGATGTGAGCGATGTGGCAAGCTCCTGCCAGCCGCTGCTGTATCTGTTGAGTTTCACCGAGTTCATGTCCTTGCCGGCGAGCCACGTCTTATTCACGGAGAAAGCAATGGATGCCGATTTTATGTTGCTGTCGGAAAGATTCACGACCTTTATGTCGATGTACTTGTAAAGGTCTCCCGAAGGCGCCGGCACATTTGGCGACGAGACTTCCTCCACGGTTATCGAAACGTCCTTCGCGGCGCCGATGACGTCAATGGTTATTTTATTCGCGGCCGTCTTTGAAAATTCGAGCGCCGCGGGCGCGCCGGGCTTTATTTCCTTTATCGTTTTCGTCTCTGCAATCTTTGCTGCAGCGCCGCCTCCCCCGCCACCGCCGCCCGAGCTGCTGGAGCTGCTTGATGAGCCGCTGGAACTGCTTGAGCCGCATCCGCTGCACGAAACCGTGACGCTCTTCGCTTTGCTCGTCGTCACGGAAGACGACGTGCCGGAAGCGGTTATTGTGCTGACGCAGCCGGAGCTTCCCTGGACAATCCTCCATGTCCGGGCGGCTTCTGAATTGTGCGAAAGTGAACCGACGTCCTTGGAAGATGAATGACCTGACGCCAGCGAGCACCCGCCCGAGCCGCTCCATGAAAGCGTAGCCGAGCCGAGGTCGCCGCCTGCTATGACCACGGCCGAGACGTCGAATTCCGACGACTGCGCCACGGAGGACGAGGACGCCGTCGCCGTGAGGGATTTTATCGTTATTACATTCACGTTTGTGTTCGTCACGAAAGTGTCCGAAGCCGCGTCCATCTGTATGGACTGGAACTTGTTGGTCGCCCCCGGCGTGACCGACTTAATGCCTGAAAACGTCGCGGTCGTGCTCGCGCCCGCGCTGATGCTTGCCGAGAAGCCCGAGCCCGCATAAGAGGTCTGCTCTGCCCAGTTCCCGTCAACAAGAAGCGTGACCGTGCCTACGGTAGCTGAAGCTTGCGTGTCCTCGTTCCTGAGCGATGCCTGGCACGAGAACGTGGCTCCGTTCTCGACCACCACGGTGCCGGACTGGCCGCTGCACGTGAATGTCTCGACGCTGACTGCCGCGAACGTTGGAATAACTAAAACGGAAAGGAGCGCGGCCGCAAATGCTGTAAACAAGAATCTTCTTTCATTCCTTATTCTCATATCCATTCCCTTTCATTATGTCGTCGCGTTGATTCTCAGCGTGCGCAGCACCGTGGCGTTCATGTTGCCGAAGGTGTCGTTGGCGTAGACTTTGTAGGAGTAATTGCCTATTGCAAGATCCGTCTGGTTCCTGAACCACGTGAGGTTCGCCTGCGTCAGGTTGGTCATGGTATAGTTCGTGCCGTTGAACTCGAGCCTTATGAAATTCGGCGCCTCGTTCAGCGTGATATTGATGTAGCTGTGATTCACGTTCAGCACGGCGCCGCTCGCGGGCGTAGGCGCGACAAACGACACGTTAGGCCCTGTCGTGTCAGCAGTGAAGTATATCGTCGCTGACAGGTTGCTGCCTGTTGAGTTGCTCGCATTCACATAGATGCTGTTGCTGCCCTCGCCGGCACTGAATGTCGTATTCGCGCATGGTATGCCGAAAAAGTTGTCGCCGTTAAGGTAATATCTGCACGTAGTGATATTGCCGGTCCACGTGAAGTTCAGCGTTGTGTTCCTTGTCGTGTAAGTCGTGTTCGTCGGGCTCTGTATCGACACCTGCGAGCTGAAAAGATGGACGGTGAAATCCACGCTGGCGCTGCTTACCGAGCCGTCGGACTTGTTCGTGAATATCGTCAGCCTGTTCGAGCCCAGCACAGGCACAAACGTTATGTTATTGCATGCCGCCAGCGTATTGTTGCTCCCTGTTGCGTTTGCGGTTGTCTTCACATTGTACATGCATGAGGAGACCGTGCCGTTGGAAGCGGAAAATGAGAGGCTCAGCGGAAGGGTGGATTGCGAGTAAGTCCTGTTCAGCGGCGAGCTTATATTGATAGCGAGCGTGCCGCCGCTTGCCGCGGTGCCGTTGGAGGAACCGAGACCTGTGATAGTGAATGTTGTCGCATTGGTCGCATAATTCCAGTCGGTGTCGTAGCAGTCGAGCTTCAGCGTGTAGTTCTGGTGCGTCGGCATGCCCGCGGTGCTGTGGTTGTAGGAATGCGAGGTTGAGTCTGTCAGCACAGGAGGGGAAGACCACTTGGAGCCGTAGAAGTTGTACGAGCTTGTCGCGTTGTTGTATTTCGTCGCGTTGCATGCCGACGGGGTGGTGCTATTGCCGCCGCCGCAGTAGTACCTGTCGTACTGCCCGTAGTCGTATATGTAAAAGTAGCAGACCGCCTGCTCGGTCGTGGTTGCCGCGAGCGAGATGCTCGTTGCGTTTATCCTCTGCTCGCTGGTCGGCGACGTTATTGTTATGCTCGGCGGCGATTTGTCGGTCACAGTGAAAGTCGCGTCCTTGATTATTGCCGTTTCACCGGTCAATTGCTCGGTAACGAATATTTTGACGGCGTATTGTCCCAATTCCCACGAGCCGCCTGACGCGTTTATCCTGATATAGCCTGACGACGTCATGTTTCTTCTTCCCGCGTTCCTAAACGTTCCGCTCGTCAGGTTCATGACTTCAAACGTCGCGTTCTGGTATATCCTGCAGCTCTCTGTCCAGCACGAGGATTCTGTTTTTGCTATCTGCACGTTCGTTACATTGACGGAAATCGTCCCTCCCGTGAGGTTCTGCAGCGAATAGACGAACATCGTCACGTTATCTGCCTGGCCGAACTTGTTGTTCCAGTTGCCGAAGTCATTCACCGAATACATGTAGCCGGTAAGCGACTGGCGCACGTAGAAGTATATGCTGTTGTAGGATTCGATGACAGCCGACGCGTCGTCGGATTCGATGTACTCGAAATAGATATAGTTGTAGCCCTCTGTCCATCCCGAAGAAGGCGGCACTATCGTGACAATCGCCGACCTGTTTATGAAGCACTTCACGCCTGTCTGCGAGTCGCAGCTGCCTATGACGGTGCGGTACGTCGTCTTGCTCGGCCAGCCCCAGTAGAACGCCGACGACAGGTTGCCTGTCGCTGGCTGCCCCGCCGGCGTCGTAAGGGTGATATTAACAGTCACGTTGTTCGTCGGCCCTATGTTCGTGCCTGACGTTCTCGTGACAGCGTCCGTGAATGACGTGACCCTGAACCAGAACCATGCTGTCTGGCTGTCGCCGGTAACATTATCCTTCACTATTATGGTCCCGCTTTTGTATCCCGGGTTCCACTTGCCGCCTGTAGGATTGATGTTAAGCGTCGTCGAGTTCCTGAACGTGGCGGCGCTGTTGTTTATGCTGTAATTCAGGTTTGTTATCCTGTAGATGCCACCGCTCCACGATGTTTCCTGCACCGCGGTGATGGTGTAGTTGCCGTTGACGACCGCGTTGCTCGCCCAGTCGGGCTCGTAAATAGTCAGCGTCAGCGACGCGTTGTCCCGCGTCCCGACGTTGTAGGAATTCAGCGTGGTCGAGACCCGGAAAGGCTGCACCGAGAACCATATGTAGCCCTTTGACGTCGAATTGTCGGAAGTGGCGCGCATCTTCAGCTCGCCGTAGTACCATCCTGAAGGCCAGTTTCCTGCAAGGTACGTCACATTGATTATGCCGCTGCCATTGACAAGCAGAGGGCTTATGTTTATCTCGCCCGGATACTTGAATTCGCGCTGGGACTGCGTGACCTGGTCCCACATCCTGAGCACGGCCTCGGTTATGGTCGCATTCATGTAATCGGTGTTGTTGTAGGATGTCTTCTGCGATTTCGTGACCGTGACGTTGAAGTATATCGGGGTATTGCCCTTGTTGTTATATACGTAGCCCGATCCGTTGGCATTCGTCGGCTGCGTGTTTATGTAGAACGATATTACGTTGAAATAGCCGTAGCCGGTCTCGGAGCCGTTAAGGTCGAGCACGACCGAATAATAGCCTGTTTCCCATGTGCCAGAAGCGGGCGAAATGTTCAGGAGATATTTGCCATGGCTCGCGACGTTCGCGCTGCTGTACCAAGGGCTCGAGGCGTTTATAGTTATCGGCGTTACGGTGAAGTTGCTTGACGTGAGCTCTATTGGCGGCCATTGCGAGTAGTCGAGGATTTTTTTCACCCTTATCGTTACATCGCCGAGGGCCGCCCCGCCGTTGAAATCGTTGTAGTTGCCGGCCTCATAAATGCGTACGTAAAGCGAGACGTTCTGCCTGGAATTTACCGAGTTCTTGGTCTCGAAGGAATTGCCGGATATCTCGACAGGGCTTGCGTAAGCGTCCCAGCTCCTGATGCTGAACCACGCCTCGCCGAAATCCACCTGGTCATTCACCGTCGCCTTGATGACCGCGGAATAATACCCGCCCGTCCAGGTTCCTGTCGCGGACCTAGTTGCCGGCAGGCTGACGGAGCCCACTCCGTTCGTCAGCGTCATGTTGAGCCCGGTCACGTTGTAGTCGTATTTTATCGGAGGCCATATCCATTCGCCCATGCCGCCGTAGTAGTTTATGCTGTCGACCACGGCGCTTCCGGACAGCCCGTTCGATGAGGACCACCATCCGCTCCCTGCCTCGTAGGCGTTGAGGTTGAGCGTTATGGAAGAGTTGGCCTTGTTCGCCCAGTTGGTGCTGTAGCCGTAGAGATAGAAAGCGCGCGCCTCGAAGAAGCCCGAAGACCTGTGCGACGTTATCTTGTCGTCGCCGACTATGTGGAAAGTCACTATGTGCCTTCCTCCGTCCCATGCCCCGTCGTTCGCCTGCACCGTGCAGATGTATCCGCCGCTGTTGTCAGTTGCCGAGCACGTCGATGAGGACGTGTTCAGGGTTTCTGTCTTGCCGCTCTGTGTGTTGAAAACCTTCTCCACCGTGACGGTCGCGTTAGTCACCGACCTCTTCTTTGTCGTATCGAAGCTGCACTGCGACGACCGGCCGTATCCCGAGCCTATGCCGGACAGGTTGCCTAAGCCCGCCTTGCCGAGCGCGTTCTGCGCCTCGCTGATGGTTATCTGGAAATAGATGGTGTCCGAGGTCCTGAACTGGTACCAGTAATCGCTCGTGCTCGTGTCCGAGCTTGCCTTCGCCGCGGCGCAGACGTCGTAAGGATTCACGCCGAACCGCGTTGTTACGGAAACTGACTTGTTATTTACATAAATCTCGGCGATGTAAGAGCCGCCCGTCTTCGGCGGGTCGAGCTGGAGCCTGCTCACCGACGCGTTCCACGCCCATTGCAGCGCTGAATCGGAGAAGTTCATCCCGGCAAGCGTCCCTTCCGCGTAGGACAGCTTCGTGCCGTTCTCGTACGTGATGGACGACAGCTCGGCATTGGTTGCCGTGATGTTCGACGTTATGTTTTTCGCGGAAAGCGAGACGAAAACGAACTCCGTCGTCCCGAACAGCTCCTTGAGGTTCCCTTCGGAGTCCGAAGGGTACGAAGTCGCCGTTATGTCGGTGGCCCTCAGAGTGCGCTCCCCGGACTGGTAGTCGTCGCTGTAGTTCGCTGCCACGAGCAGCGTGTAGTCCCCGACGACGTCCGGCATCGTGAGGTTGAATTCATAGCACGCCTTGGCGCTGCAGGTCGCGTTGTACCGGACGGTGGTGTTCCTGATCATGCTTCCGTGGCCGTTCTTGAGGAGCACCGTGAAATTCGGCGCGAGGCCCTGGATGACCGTCCCGTTGGCCCTCTCGACCGGATACGCCTCGAAGAACACGCTCCTGTTTATGAAAGCCGTGTACCCGTACTCGAAGCCCGAGCCCTGCGCGGCCTTGGTGAAGCTCATGGACCAGTCCCGTACCTGGAACGTGGTCGTCGCATTGACGGTCTCGCCGCCTTCCTTCCTCACGGAAATCCTGGCTGTGTAGAATCCGACGCGCAGCGAGGACGACGCCGTGAATGCTATCTTGTCCACAAATCCGTTCGTGGTGTTCAGTATGACCGACGACAGGTTGAGCACGTTCTTGCTGTCCGAGTCTATAACGTCGCCCGAGGCGTTGTAGGTGCCCGCCGGCGCCGTCGAATTGAAGCTTACTCGTATCTCGACAAAGCCGGCTTCGTTTTTGGAAAATATGTTCTTGAACACGATGCCCGAGGAGTCCTTCGTATATATCTCGACGTCGAAAGGCACGACCTTGAAGTTGGTGAAGCCGACAAAATTGTTCGCTTCCAGAATGTACGTTGCGGAAGTCGCGGGCGCCGTGGTATTCACCGTGCATGTTCCCGCCGACGATGTGGAACAGTCAAATGAGCTTATTATCGTTTCGTTGATATGCCGCATCGTGACATTCACCGTGATGTTGCCCGCGGCGACCTGGCTGCCGCTCACGCGGCGCACGGATTTCACGGTTATCGACATGTTCTCGGACGCGTAGAAATTGACTTTCGCCAGCTGGAACAATATGTCGTCGACCTGGTCGTTCGCCACCACGAAGCTCGCCTTGGCCAGAGCCCCTCCCGCGGTGTAGTTGGCTTCGATGGTGTACGTTCCGGTCTGGTTCGGCGCGGCGACGCGCGGGCCGCCCGTGTTGAAGCTGCTCCTTGAAGAAAACGTGCCGTTCTCGTTCGTCGTGAAATTGAAAGCGGCGATGGTGTTGTTCGTGGAATTGAGGATTGAGACATTGACGTT
>JACQIH010000009.1 GCA_016198625.1 Candidatus Aenigmatarchaeota archaeon | reverse complement strand
GCTGATACTGCTTATTGTTTTACACTCATTGTTATTGGTAGAAATCAACCAATTCCTGCGGAACCGCCTCAGCCAGTCCCTCCTCCGCAGCCAATTCAGCCATCTCCTCCGCCTTCAGGCAATGAAACAAACACCAACCAGTCATTCGCCAATGAAACAAACAATAACCAGCCACCAGCGAATGAAACAAACAACCAGTCACTCACCAATGAAACAATAGATAACCAGCCAAGAAATGTCACATTCTCCTGCCAGATAAGCGGCAATCTCAGTGCCATGGTTACAGGGACACAAGGAGGAGTTGTGTGCAGTCCCTCCATATCAAACCGGAATGTCAGCCTGCTACCCGGCAATCATTCGGTGTACATCGCATGTTCTGGCGCTGGAAGATGTTCTCATGTCATTTGCATACAAGGAGCAGTTTTTCCCTACGAAACGAGTAGTGGCGGGAGATGTACAGACGGCCAGTTGTCGGCGGGAGATTCGACTAACGCGCCATTCAGGATTAGTTAAACCTGGCATTAACCAGGTGTGAGATTATCATAGCTTAGTTAAGGTAACCGACAAAATAGGTTCAACACAGTTTTAAGTTTTTAATATTTAATGATGAAGCTTATCTCTTCTGGATATAAAGTTACATCAGAAACTGAATGGTAATTTAAATGGGACACCCGAAAAAGCAGAGAAGCAAGTACGAGACGCCGAAGAGGCCGTACGACAAGTCGCGCATTGAGCGGGAGCGGAAGCTGCTGCAGGACTACGGGCTGCGCAGGAAAAAGGAAATCTGGCGCGCGGAAAGCATACTGAGAAATTTCCGCAGGCGCGCGCGGGATTTGCAGGCGAAGCGCGACGAGAAGCTGGAGAAAGAGCTGCTGGGAAAGCTCAACAAGCTCGGCATACGCGTGAGCAGCGTTGACGACGTCCTCGGAGTGGGGCTCGAGAACATACTGTCGAGGCGCCTCCAGACCATTGTGTATAAGAGGGGAATCGCGAACTCGGCGAGGCACGCGAGGCAGCTGATAACGCACGGCCACGTGCATATCGACGACAGGAAGGTCGTGTGGCCCAGCTACCTTGTCAGCAGCCACGACGAAACAAGGATAAAGCTCAATCCGAGGATAAGAACGGAAATGATAAAGGAAAACAAGGGCAAGTGATCAAATGGCACGTGAAAAATGGGGAATCGCGCACATCTATTCGTCGCTTAACAATACGCTGATCCACGTAACGGACGTGACGGGCGCCGAGACAATAGCGTTCGCCACCGGCGGCATGGTTTCCGACAAGGACATGAACAAGGGCAAGCCGTTCACGGCGATGAGGGCCGCGAGGAAGGCCGCGGACAAGGCTGTTGCTTCTGGTATCACTGGCCTGCATATCAGGATACGCGCGCCCGGAGGAATCAAGTCGAAGATACCCGGGCAGGGCGCGCAGCCGGCGATAAGGGCCCTGGCGCGGGCAGGTTTCAGGATAGGGTCAATAGAAGACGTGACGCCGATTTCGCACGACAGTTGCCGCAAAAAAGGCGGAAGAAGAGGAAGAAGAGTATGAAGCTTCGCATTTTGGATAATTCGGACAAGAGAGTTTCCTTCGTCCTGGAGGAGAGCGACGCCGGCTTTGCCAACGCGCTCAGGCGGATAATGGCCAACGAGATACCCACGATGGCCGTGGAGAACGTGGATTTCGAGGAAAACAGCTCGGGCGCTTTCGACGAGATTATAGCGCACCGCATCGGGCTTGTGCCGCTGACCTATAACAGGAAAATACACAGGACGAAGGACGACTGCAAGTGCGACGGGAAGGGATGCTCGCAGTGCGAAGTAGTCCTTGCCCTGGAAAAGACCGGGCCCTGCATGGTCAAGGCGGGCGATTTCAAGTCGACCGACGATTCGGTGCAGCCCACGGACCCTGAAATACCCATAGTCGAGCTGTTCGAGAACCAGAGGCTGAAGCTCGAGGCGACGGCGCAGCTGGGCTTCGGGAAAGAGCACGCCAAATGGCAGGCGGCTGTTGTGGGATACAAGAACCCCGTTGCCGGCAGGCCCGAGGACCCGCAGGGCGACGACGTGAAGTTCCGCGAAGAGGAGTTTGTTTTTGAAGTCGAGAGCGTATCCGGCCTGAAGGCTGCGGAAATTGTCGAGATAGCATTGAATGAACTGGAAAGGCGCGCCGATGAATTCGCTTCAGAAGTCAAGAAAGAAGTTAAGTGATTTATTCTACAAGCCCTCGGTTTTCCGGCTCATGTTGAACATACGCTTGCGCGCCGAAGTTATATCGAACTGGTGGAGATGGACGGGAGTTCCTGTAGGCATTGATTCCGAGAGATACCGCCCCGCCCAAAGCGAGGGCCAAAATAAGCGCGCATGCCAGAGGATTCCTTCTCGCGCGGTTTCTTATTTCTATTCCGATGTCAGCCGGCTCATTCATTCCTCTGTACCATTGCGGAAGCTCCGTGGGCATAATTCCCAAGAGAAGAATAGCAGGAATCTATTAGAAGACGAAAATGCGGGGGAAGAGATTCGAACTCTCGAAGGCACTAAGCCACAGGATTTCTTTCATCTATCATAGCCAAGACCGACTGAAGTTGCTTTGCAACTTCCATTTGCCTTTGGCTCCACACTTAAGATGCCTTAAGTCTAGCACGATTACCTTTCACGATAATCGTCCTGCCCCTTTGGCCACTCGGGAACCCCCGCACAAAGAGCAGAAACAAGACACTTGAAGTTCCTACGGAACTTCGGTTCCCTCTCGTTTCTCTCGCTTGACTCTCATGTGTGGAAAAGCAAAGCTTCTCCAACATCTCAAAGAGCTCTGCTCTTTGCAGATTTCCCTTTTCATCTCTTTATCCTCATTTCCTTATTATTTTCCGTCGACGCTTTTTTAAAAAGGGTCGAAAGTGTGCTTTTAAGTTTTTATCCAAATAATTCGGCTTGATTTATCATGCCAAAACCGACGGGCCCGACGAATCCTGAGCTAGCGAAGCTGATAGCGGGACTGCGCGGCAAGAAAACCGCGTTCCATGCGCAGCTGGCGAAGCATCTCGCGAAGCCTTCCAGGAGCGGCAAGGGCGTGACGCTCTTCAAGATAAACAGGGCGGCAGCCGAGGGCGACAGCGTTTTCGTGCCGTCGAAGGTGCTGTCATCGGGGCATCTCAGGAAAAAGGTCAATATCTACGCGTGGAGCTATTCCGCCGCGGCGAAGCAGAAAATTGCGGAGAGCGGCGGCAGGGCGATGCCGCTTGACGAGGCCCTGCGCACGGACGTCAAAGGAAGGATTGTGATTTGATATGTACCATCCCGGAAAGGTCATGAAGGTTTTTTCGCCCAGGAATGCCGATGTCAGGAGCAGCGACAACACCACGCAGGCGCTTCTGGAGATGTGGGACCAGAACGTGCTGACGCTGCTGGTGGATCCGCACATCGCCCACGAGGTCAAGGAAAGCGACATTGTGCTCGTGGATTACACCGCGGTTTCGCAGAGCAACCCGAACCCGAAGCACGTTGTGGTGAAAATCCTCAGGGGCAAGGACGCGGGCGCGACGTGGGAGAAGTACAGGAAATACAACGAAAAGAGGAAAGCCGGCGCGAAAGCGGCGCCTGCAAGGGGTGCGGCGCCCGAGTATTTCGGATAAATCGAGAAGTGACAAACATGATAGTAATCAACGCGAAGAACGCCGTTCTCGGGAGGATGGCGTCCGAGGTAGCGAGGCAGCTCAAGAATGGCGAGGAAGTTGTCATCATCAACGCCGAGCAGGCCATAATCACCGGCAACAAGAAGCAGATTGTCGGCAAGTACCTGAAGCGGCGCAGGATAGGCTCGCCCCAGCACGGGCCTTTCTTCCCGAAAAAGCCGGACATGATCGTGCGCAGGACGGTGCGCGGCATGCTCGAGTACAAGAAGCCCAGCGGCAGGGCGGCATTTAAAAGACTGCGCGTTCATATCGGACCTGCTGGCCTGGAAGGCGGCGAAGCCAGGAGCGTCGCCATAAAGGAGATAAAAACCGACTATATTAAAGTCGCGGAGCTCGCGAAGGCGCTGGGATGGCACGGTTAACCAAACTTTTCAAAAACTCGAGAAAAGCAAAGCTTTTCTGAGTTGCCAGAAACCTTTGGTTTCTGAGCAAAGTTTGATCAAAACGGAGATTTGTGGCTGATAATCATGCAGGATATGCAGATCGAGACGAAGCCCGCAGTGGCGGCTGCGCCGGCCGAGGCCGCGCATGCGCCGGCGAGGAAAAAGAAAGCGAAGATAGTCATAGCCGTCGGCAAGCGCAAGAAGGCAATCGCGCGGGCGACCGTGCGC
>JACQIH010000012.1 GCA_016198625.1 Candidatus Aenigmatarchaeota archaeon | reverse complement strand
GTGAACAATGTCTCGGCAGTTTCCAGCTGGTTCTTCGTCCAGAAGACCGGCATGCCCAGGTCGATCGTTATGGCAGCAAGAGCTCCGCGCACGGCGTTCGGATGTATGTTCCTGTTTTCCAGATCAATTTCACCCTCTATGAGCAGTATGGGGTTCTTGTACCTGCCCTTCAGCTCGTTCACCTGAGCAAATAGGCGGCCGTCTATGAGGCTCTGCAGGAAGTCATTGCCTGTCTTGCGCTCGCACGCGACTTCCTTGCTTAATACGTAATCCGCGGCATTGAGCTTTTTCTCCCGGACCTCGCAGCGGTTCTTCAGGATAGCAGTGACTTTGGTCTCCGCCATGTGCCTGTCGGCATAGATTATCACTTTGTTCTTTTCCATGTTCATCGCTTCGCCAAAAACTTATTAGCTTTTTCCAGGACCGCTTTGGAGTTCTTGTACGTTATTTTTTCCATCGCTTCCTTAAAAGGCAGCCACTTCGAGCCCCTGTGCTCGAACGACAATTTTATCCCGCTCTTTTTCGCCTCTGCGATATAAAAAATCACTTCCTTCATAACAGTTCTGCCCTCGCTCCTGAAGAAATAAGTTATCCGTTTTCTGAAGCCGGGCAGGACTGTCACATCAAGCTGCGTCTCCTCTTTCGCCTCTCTTTTCACGGTCTCTTCGTCGCTTTCACCCTTCTCGACATGGCCTTTCACGAAGTCCCAGTGCCCTGATTCGTAGTGAAGAAGCAGGTATAAAATCTTTCTACCGCTTTTCCTGAATATCACGGCGCCCCGCGAGCGTTCCATGTTTTTACCTCTTGTATACGTGCCTGAGCCACATCCTCTTGAAGAAAGGCAGTGTCAGCGTTGAAAGCATGAAAGCCGCAGCAGGGACAATGGCGTTAAGCCACGGCTGCGGGACATTTATCGCCTGCAGATAAAATCCTATCGCGAGATAGGTGAATATCATCAGCAATGCCCTTCTCGTGTAGCTGGTGTCCCATGCCTTGTCGGCCTCAACGCGCCTGTTCCTCTCCTTTATTTTCTCTATTTCCTGCCTGAGCTCTTCTATCGCTTTCATTTCACAAACTCCCTCAGCGTGCCTTTCTTTTGCGGTGCGCTATGCGCACGCTGCATCCCGTGCAGGATGCCGTGCATCTTCCTTTCTTTCTGCTGGCCGCTCCAGTAGAAGGCTTCGTCGCGCGTGTCCTTTGTTATAAGCATCACGACCTTGCCGGGCTTCGTCCTGGCTGTCCTGCCCGTCCTTTGGATGCGACGGATGGCTGAAGGAACGGGCTCGTAGAAAACAACAGCGGACGTTTCGGCGATGTCAAGGCCTTCCTCGCCTATCTGCGTCGCGAGGAGGATGTTGTGGAAGCCCATGGCGAACTCGTTCAGCGTATGCAGCTGCTCTTTCTGGGACATGCCCTTGCCTTTTTTCTTCGCCTGCCCGATGAACTCAACGGGCGCGGCGTTTTTGACGGCGGACAGCGATTCCTTTATTTTTTCAATCGTGTCGCGTAACTGGGCAAAAATTATGATGCGCGCGTCCCTGTCTTTCAATTCTTCGGCGACGAACTCGCGCAGCGCGCTGATTTTGGGATGCTCCTTGCCTTCGTTCAGCAGCTCTCCTGTGAGGCGCACCGCGTCCTTGAAGTCCGCGCTTGCTGATAGGCGCAGGCTGGCTTTCGTTTTCTCGCCGCTTATTTTCTCGAAATACTTGTTCAGCGAATAGAGACACTGCGTTTCGAGCAGCATCAGCGCGTGGTCCAGCTTGATGACCTCGGCTATGACAGACATCGCCGCGTACCCGAAGCCCGTCTTCTTGTTCGCAAGCTCTGCCTGCAGCTTCAGCAGGTCGGACTTGCTCGGCCTCAGGTGCATTATGATTTTCCAGTCCAGCAGCTTCCTTACCCGCTCCGCGCGGACTTTTTCGAGGTAATTTCTCACGCTCTGCAGTTCGGTCGGCAGGCTCACGGCCAGCTGGATGCGCTTCAGCTCCTGCACGTACGGCTTCACGTCAGTGTCGTCGCGCGTTCTTATTTCCACGTTCTTTATGAACAGCTTCGCCTTGACCTCGTTGATTTTCTGCTGGTGCCCGCCCGGCGACGCGGTCAGGGCGAGTATCAGCGGGCTTCTTGCCTGCTCGGTGTATTTTTTAGCTACAAAAGGATACGCGTAGTTGCCCACGGCGCGGTGAGCCTCGTCGAATATGCATAGAACGAAGTCGTCCAGGGAAATGCTCCTGCTTTTCAGGTCGTTCTGGACGCACTGCGGCGTCGAGAAGATCACGTCCGCGTCCTTGTACAGATAGAACCTGTTTTCCGGATTGTCCTCCCCGGTCACGACGCGCATCTTCAGGCCCGCCTTGAAGCATTTCTCGAAGGATTTCTTGTGCTGGCTCACGAGCGGCCGCGTCGGCGCGAGGAAAAGAACCCTGCCGCTGCTTTGCTGGAGCCTGCCTGCCGCCACTAGGGCCGCTATGTTAGTTTTGCCCAGGCCTGTGGGGAGCACGCACAGCGTGTTGCCCGTAAGTGCTGTCCTAGCTATTTTTTCCTGGTAATCGCGGTGCTCGATGACATTCTCGCTGATCCAGGGATGAGAAACAAACTGCATGCCTATTGATTCCCGGTTGATTTTAAAAAGATTCGGCGTAAAGCATGGGAAATGTTCTTAATAACGAAGCCGGCTGCAAGATGCATTACAGTATTTCGGAGGCAGAATCTTTTCTAAAAAACAAAGGGTATGTTTTCGGCAATCTGGAAATCGACGGCACGCGACTGGCTCTCAACGGCTCTACCGATAAACTATATGTCCGTCTTGCGCGCAGAGGAAGTCCGGACGCGCTTTACGAGGCATTTTTCTACGTGCCGTTGTCCCGGGAAATGAAAGCTGGAGACGTGAGTCCTATTTTTGAATCCGCCGTTGTCTCAGCTTTCAAATCAGGAAAAATGAAAGGGAAGACAGAGGCCGTGACTGTTTCGATAGGCGGCGTGCAGTACAGGCTTGCCCTATCAGGGAACGGAATAAAATTATTCACATGGCAGCTCGATAACGGAAACAGAATGGAATCGCGCATGCTGCCATACCGAACGCTTCCTGAAGCGCT
>JACQIH010000006.1 GCA_016198625.1 Candidatus Aenigmatarchaeota archaeon | reverse complement strand
TCTTTTCAGCGAGGCGCCGACCGATATGTCGCCCAATCGGCGCTCTGCAAAGCTGGGCTCAATTCTCTGCACGCCGGCTGATACAGAGATATCACCGAGCTTGCGCTCAACAAATTGCGGCTCGATGCGCTGGCTTGAAACTCCCACAGAAATGTCGCTGCGCTGTGCTTGTCTGAAAGACGGCTCGATGCGCTTCGTGACAACGCCCACGAAAACGTCGCCGCGTTGCCGCTCCGCGAAGTGCGGCTGCTGCATCATGCCGCCGACGGTAATCTTTACGCTGCCCTCGCACCTGCCGCAGGGCCCGTGAAACGCGTAAGCAGGCAGCGCCAGCATTGTCAGCGCAAGCAGAAATATTACGGCGATTTTCATCATAGAAGTAAAGCGGTAAAGGTTTTAAGGTGGAAGCCATAAACCATTTCGACCTGAATTCCCTTCGTATGTTTTCAGTACAGGAACTCCTGCCTCTTCTAAGTCTCTTAGAAAACCTTCTGTGCCTTTGTCGTAATCGCCCTTTCCGCTTTTCAAATGCTGCATAAGTTCATTCCATCTTTCCGCAAGGGGCTTACGTTTCTGCCCGCCCTTTCTTATCCATCTTCTCTGCAAAACTTCTCTTGGTGTCGGCTCATTTCCATGAACTGTCCAATGGACTCCTGTATCGCTTTCCTTTGCTCCCTCTAAAACGTACCAGCCTTTCAAGTGTCTTTGCAATTCTCTATACAAATCTCCAATTGCATCCCAATGCGCTTTTGCCTCTGACAAGTCCTCCCCGCTACCATAGCCTAAAAGGCGGTAAGCAAAACCAATAACAGGATAATTAGCAAATGAAAAAGAGTTATAACCCATCCGTCTCAGCAAAGATGTGAATTCCTCTAAACCCATATCCGCGCTTCCGACATATCTCATTTTGGGATTCTTTTTGAGTTCTCCTTCAGACATCGCTTTCAATTTGGGATGCTCAGGGTTTCTTTCTACAATTTCTCTGAACAGCTCTATTGGTCTAACTACAATTCTTGCCATAAATTACTACCTACAAGTAACTCTTTTAAAGCTTATAAATTTCTTCGCGGCTATGGTTTTCTGAGGTTCTTTTCGGGCGGTTTGAATGGTATCGAAACTGACGGTCTTTGCTGTGCAAGTAACTGGCTTAGCGGTTTTGCTGTCTTTGCTGTATTTCTGGAAAGGCTTGCCGCTGGCTGCCATAACGGCGCTTGTATGGCTCGACAAGGCTGTTCTCGTGCATGCGAAAATAACCCCGTACTTCGGCGTCGAGCTTCTTGTCATGCCGACCATACTGGCAGGGCTCCATTACGGAGCTGTGTTCGGCTTCCTCTACGGTTTCGTGGCAATCCCGCTTTTCGGCGGCTTCATAGAAATGCTTTCCTGGATTATTTCCCCGCCGATTAATGTTGATTGGCCGCCCCTCCTGCCTTCGCACCACAGCCTTTCATGGGGGCTTGCGGGCCTCGTAGCAGGACTTCTTGGGACAGCGCTGCCGTTTGTCATTGTAGCTGCTGCTTCTGCCGCCGCGAAAAATGTGGTTGAGTATTTTCTGGTGAGCGTATCATCGGACGACCCTGTAGGGCCTTCGCAGGTCCTGAACATAATTTACATTGTCCTGTTCGCTGTTTTCGTGGAAAGGTATTTCTCGTGGCTGCTGCCTGCATAGGTTTGACTAAATAAATAAAAGGAAAAATTAGACTAAAACTCGGGAAAACTACTTCCACTTTCCCGCCCAGTTCCAGACCCAGGCGAAGACCCAGCCCGCGGCGAAGCCTGCGACGAAAGTCAGCACGACAAGCATAGCAGCCGTGACGGGATTGAACGCCGTGACCGTGAGCGGAACGTTCAGGAAGTGAAGCGAAAGCTTCCAGTCAGACCACCACTGCCCGAGCCCCGCTGCGACAAGCAGCGCCCAGAAAAGATGGACCAGGCCCGCGAATGCGCCGACAGCCATGCCGGCTCTCTTCGGATTCAGTTTGTCTGCCATGCAAAATGTATCAACGCGGTCCGTATTAAAAGGATACGTGGTTAAGGGCGTTTCTATGACTCATTACCCGGCAGCTCTTTCGGAGCGAAGAACCTTCCGTCCTCAAGTATCGTCCTCTTTGAACCGCCCCTTTCGTAGCCGACAACCCTGCCGTTCTTCATTGTCCTAACGAAATCAATATTCGTGCCTCGTGCATTATCAACGCCCACATGCACGGTCCCGTAAGCCTTTTCAGCCCACCTGTATATCTGCGTGGAGGCGCTGCGGTTCGTGCCGAAACCTATTTCCTCCAGGAATGCGGGATCGTCATCAGGCGGCAAAAGAAGCATCTGGAGATAATTGTCATGGGTCCGGGGTGAAGTCGTTTTAACACTTTTAACAATTCCGTCCCTGAACTCAAGCCTTGCGTTTTTGAACAGTTTGCCGTAAGAGACAGGCACGTCAAAATAGATAACGCCAGTCGCCGACGCGCCTTTCATGTTGCCGAAATAGACCTCGCCGGCTGGCATGTTTATAGGCGTTTCCTTTCCGTCCTCTATTGAAGGATTGCCGTTTAATTTCAGCACAAGGTCCGTATCGATTCCCTGAACTTGCAGCGCGACAACGCCCCTAAACAAAGCCGCTATTTCCTTTATTTTTCTGGATTCCTCTCTCCAGTCCAGCAGCGCCATGTCATAGAATGCTTTTTCGTAATCCGCAGGGCTCATGCCCGCTTCCATGGCATAGCCCTGTGTAGGGAAATGGACAATAACCATCCTCCTTCCGGGTCTCTCAAGAATTTCGTAAAATTCCTCTTCCATTCTTTCGGCGAACGCAAGCGTTTCGTTGGGAATGTTGTAGCGCGCCTCGGGATGCTCGCTTGACTCTATAAGTACCGCCTTGTTCGCTTGGCTCGCAAGTTCCGTTTTTTTCTTGAATCGCGCCCTTATGCGCTGCTGGTTGCCTATGGAAAGCAGGTGGTCCTCAGCCTCTTCTGAAACAACCTCAAGAAGAACCTTGGCGCCTCTGTTTCTGCATATACTGTAAAGCTCGTCCGCGAGAGGCCGCGCTGCCGTGTAAGCATCGATAAGAACAACGTCTCCTTTTTTCGCTTCCAGGCTCCAGTCAGCGACGATTTCCGCAAGCCTTGTAACACGCTCGTCCATAGCGCAACTAAATCATAAGAAGTTTAAAAGCTACTATAAAGTAGTCACCGCTTCGGCAGGGCGTCGTATATCGCGCCGTAGCCCTTTGTCCTGAGAATTGCCTCGTTCTTGAACAAGTCTATCTTCAGCCTGCCGTCGCTTTGCATGCGCAGCGCCGTGCCTAAGAAATCTGGCGACTTGTAAAGTTCGTAGAAGTCATTGCTGCTTATGAAGAACCTGACGTCTGGGTTCTGCGCGAAGCCGGCTGACGTTGTCGGGACGTTGTTCAGGACGGTAGTAGTGAACCCCCTGTTCTGGTCCGTTATTACCGTCTCGATCACGGGAGGGTCCCCGAAAAAGTAGAACCGCGGATGCAGCTTGTAGGCGCCCGCCTCGTTCATGAGCCAGTTCACGTGCTCGGAGCTTATGCCGCTAGGAGAGCCTAGGTCAGGCCTGCCCATGAGCGGCTTCAGCACGAAGGCGGGATAGAGCACGAAGAAGTACAGGAAAAGAGCGAGCGCTGCAAGTATGATCAGGAGCGCCTTGACGCTGCGGAACGTTCTTTCCTTTGCCCGCTCCGACTCGGCTTCCCTCCTACGGGCCCGTTCGCGGCGCCTCCTCGCGCTCCTTCTCATCTCGGCGCGGCGCCTCTCGGTAATTCTCTTTGCCATGATTCTGATAGGCAGGCGAAAGGTAGAAAAAGCCTCTTTTTAGGTAAAATTTTCCACTAATGCACTAGCCTGAACCCGATGTCGGGCCCCATCTTGAGCATATAGCCCAGCTGGATGTTCAAGTATCCCAGCGTTTCCAGCCAGCGCGCGTTCTCCAGCGGCCCGGCGTCCACTGCGTCAAAGCCTATGTCGTTTCCCATAGAAAGAACCTGCTTTTTCGCTGGTTCATCGTCGCCGGCAACCAGCAATGTAAGTTTCTCGCCCTTCACCTTTCCCGTGGCCATATTCTGGGCAAAGATTGTGTTGAATGCCTTGACAATCTTTGCTTTCGGAGCTTTCTTCTGCAGTTCCTCGGCACCGCTCGTATTAAAGCCCAGCGCAAGCTTGAAATCCGATGTGAGCGCGTTAGTAACATCGACAAGCGTCTTTCCGTTTATCGCGTCGCCCATCTCGCGCAGGGCATTGTCGATTTCAGAGAACGGCACGGCGAGAATAATCACATCGCCCCACGAAGAAGTTTCCCTGGCCGCCTTCGGTTCCTTCCCGACAGCGCGGACGTCATAGCC
>JACQIH010000004.1 GCA_016198625.1 Candidatus Aenigmatarchaeota archaeon | reverse complement strand
GCAGCCGGTATGCGACCACTGCCTCGGCAGGCAGTTCGGCCAGCTGCTGAGCGGATTCACCAACGACCAGCGCGGAAGGATGCTTAGAACGCTCACGGCGATGTCCGTGGATGTCGAGGACTACAGGGGCGATGCCGATTTCTCCAACTTCATCGGCTATTCGTTCCACAACCTTGAGCTGAAGGAAAAGATAGTGCCGAAGGAATGCTCCGTGTGCTTCGGCCTCTTCGAAGACCTTTCGAAGTGGCTGGGGAAAATCGAGTCAAAGGCGAGGAAATACGAATTTTCATCGTTTCTGGTCGGGACAAAGATGTCGTCAGCGCTTATCGACGCCGAAGAGAATCTCTGGGAGCGCGTAGGCATCGAATATTGCGAGCCGCTTAAGGCGGAGATAAACAGGGAAGTCGGCAAGCTGGTTGAAAAGAGATTCGGGGGCAGGTTCAATCCCAAGAACCCCGACGTGGCGTTCATCCTGGACTTCGATTCGGGCAAGCCCGTCGTCGAAGTTAATCCGTTGTTCATATACGGCGAGTACCAGAAACTTGTCAGGGGCATACCGCAGACCAAATGGCCGTCGCGCAAGTACAGGACAAGCGTCGAGCAGATAATCGCGGCTCCGTTCATGAAAGCGACGCGCGGGGTGGCGCATTCTTTCCATGGCATGGGCCGCGAGGACATCGACGCGCGGTGCCTTGCGTGGCGCCCTTTCGTGCTGGAAATCGCGAAGCCGAAAAAAAGAAGGGTTAATCTGGTAAAGCTTTCCAAGAAGATACCGAAAAACAAAATCCGCGTCAGGAAGCTGCGCTTCTCGGGCGTCAGCACGGTCCGCGCCATCAAGGAGGCGAAGGTCGACAAGAGCTATCGCGCCGTAGTGGAATGCGAAGGCAAGATAAGCCGGCAGGATTTGAAAAAGCTGCGCAAGCTTGTCACGGTCATCTACCAGAAGACGCCGCGGCGCGTCCTGCATCGCCGAGCGGACAAGTCAAGGAAGCGCGCCGTGCGCTCGATAAAGGCGAAATACATCGGCCCGAAGAGGTTCGTTTTAGTTGTCAGGGGCGAGGGCGGTTTGTATATCAAAGAGCTTGTTACGGGAGACGAAGGCCGCACAAGGCCGAGCGCCGCGGAACTGTTAGGCACCGCGTGCGCCTGCAAGGAACTCGACGTGATAAGGATACACGTGAAGTAGTTAGCCGCGTTTCTTGTGCTTCCTTTTCGGCACCGGCAATTTCTCGCGCCGTGTGACCTCGTTCTCAAGCCGCTCGATTTCCTTCCTGTAGTAATCGGCAAGTTCTATCTTGCTTTCAGCGGGACGCGGTCGTTTCAACGCTTTTAAGCTTTGTCTTTGAATATGGGTTGCAGGAGGAACTTGGAACTCGCTGGTGGTTCAGATGGTGCGAAAATCATACGGCAAGATGCGTGGCGTGAGGAAGAAGCTGAAGCTCCGCAAGAAGCCGACGCTGACGCGTTATCTGGCGAGGTTTGCCGAAGGCGAGCGCGTTCATATAAACATCGTCTCTTCGTCGAAATTCTCCCATCCGCGCTTCCACGGCCACACGGGGACCGTGGTGCAGAAGCAGGGGCGCGCGTACGTTGTCAGCGTCCAGGACGGCCGGAAGACCAAGCTGGTTTATATGCGGCCGGAGCACCTGTCGCCCGCGAAGAAATAAATTAATAACGGGAGACATTGCAGAAAGAAAACATGAGGTTGTCTTGTCTATGGAGATACTCAACGAAGAGGATGTCAGCACCGTCGAAACGAAGCGCATCCTCGAGGAGCGCAAGAAGGAGCGCGACCTCGTTTACGAGCAGAAGATCTGCCTGGAATACCTGGAAAGGCTGCCGAAGCTGACGCAGAAGCAGGCCGAGGACCTTGCCGAGGAGCTCGCGAAAATCCCGGTCATGAAGCCGCGCTACATCAACATCGTGATAAGCCTTCTGCCGGACACCGAAGAGGAAGTCGAGTCGCTCTTCAGCAAGGAGCGGACGAACCTGAAGAAGGAAGAAGTCAAGCAGATAGCCGGGATTGTCAGCAAGGCGAAGAGGTAGGCATTATTCTTGCGGCCATTCAGGATCCGCATTGCTCCATTCATTGTTTATCTTTTTCGTTTCCTCTTTCATTTCGATATATCCTTCTTTCATAAGTGCCGCTTTTTCCCTGTCTTTTTTTCTTTTCGATGCGCATGATAAGATATTTTATACCCATGGATTAATTTCATTTCTAGCAGTTATCAGGCTTTGAATCAAATATTTCTGTTGCGCATTCCGTTGTTACAATAGCATTCGAAAATGATTCACAGATGACGGTGTTTCTTATATCGAAATTTAGCGCTGTAAGCGAACCTCTTGGTATCTTTTTCGGAAATATCGTTATGGAAGGTGATTCTTCTCCTTCCTTATTGAACATTTTTGCCGATACAACGTTTTCGTCGGTTCCGCCTCTGTTTCTTACCGTTACACGGCCGACATTTGCTGTAGTATCGAGACTGACGGATTCTATGATGAAATCAGATGATGCGCATCCTACAGACCCGGAAGTCCTTTCGCTAATGTCGCTTGCCAGTTTTTTAGTTATATAAGCACTCAGGTGCTGGTCTTCATCGTTGGCAGCCTTTATGCTTTGTGAGGCTTCGGAGCATTTGTTAGCTTTGTAAAACTGCTCCGCTTCCTGATGGTGTCTTTTTACCGAACTTATTATATTTTGCATCCCTGTATCTGCGGCGTCCAAGTTCTTGTCCAGATAAGAAACGCGCTCCCTGAGCTCTTTCAATGAACTATTCAGGTCAGCGCTGCAAGACTGCGACTGGAGAATGACGAAGCCCACTCCCGATACGACAAGAAACAGAACGACAGCAGCAACAAAAGCCAGTCCTTTTACCATTTAACATCACACAACCGGAACCCAAGTCCTTCTTCCTTATGTCCAAAATAATTTTCAGCCGTCTTATTATTGAGATTATTGAGAATGTATTTTGTACCCGTTCTAAACGCAGAATCCGAAGAAGCACAGCCCCTGCTCAGGCGGCTGCTCCGCAAATACGGACTCTTGTGGAACGGGCTCCGAATACTGGTCGCCTCCTTCTATTCCGCCCACGCCCGCCGCAGTCGCCGGTATCGTCCCGTATCCTCCCGCCGTCAGGTAGCCGCGCTCGCTTCCCGCGCCCGCCGTATATTGCGGCGCTGTCCCGCGTTCATTGAGCGCGGTCGCTTCCGCTGCGCAGTCCGATGCCGCGGACAATGTGGTGACGAGCTCGTCGTTCCCGGAGAAGCACGTATTCCTGTCGGAAAGATCGTAGTGGAAATTGGTGCCTTCGTACCTGCATACCACGCACTGTCCTGCTGCTGCCGAAAGGCCTTCGCCGTATGAGGTGCGTATGTCCGGCGTTGTTCTCGCCGGCGCTGGCTGCGCCTTTCTTGCGCAGATAATCCTGTCAAAATAATCTTGCATCTCCAAGTCGGCAGAACAGCATACAGGCTTCTCATTGGTTATGTATTCATCCTCGCCCGCGCATTGCGCCCGGGTTATACTAAGTCCTGCGGCAGCAGGTTGCGCGACTGCCGTCTGCTTTCTGCATACGGGCAAGTCGTAGCCTTGGTAACCTTGGTAAAATACATTATCATAGTTCGGCTGCGAATCGCCGCAGCATTTCTCGCCGGCCTGGACATCAACAAACTCGCCGTCGCTCTTGCATTCCGATGTTGCTGCCTTAATCCCTGTATCGCCCAAAGTTTTCTTTTTCTCTTCCAAATATTTCTCTCTTGTTGTTCCCGAAATTTCCCCTTTCGTTCCCCATATCAGGCAGCACACGTTCTTGTCCTCCGGCGCTTTGTTGCATGATTGCGATGCCTGCGAGTCGGTAGAGCTCGGCAGCCATCCTTCGCTTAACTTGCAGTTTCTGTAGGCTGCGCTGCCGGGTGTTACGCAAACGCCTTCCTGCCTGTCGCAGTAGGTGCGCTTCGCCGGGGCTGCGGCTGCCGGAGCACCGCTCGCTTCCGCCTCGCCGTATCTTATGACAATGGCATCCCTGTAGTGGGTCTGTCCCCTGAACAGCACGGTCACCGACTTGAGCGAAGAATCAACCGACTTGATCGGCATCGTTGTCCTTGTTGTAATCAGATCGCCTGACTTCAATGTATCCTTGTACTTGCTCAATGCTCTCTGGCATTCTGCGAGTGTCTGGGATCCATGACCAAGCCCGCCTTCTGTGAAATGCTCTTCTCCGATGAAATCGTCCTGCGCGCAGGCTGACCGGCAATATATGTAATCAGTATTCGTCTCGTCGCCCGTCCTGACGCAGCCGTAGAACTTGTTGGCCTCCGTGGCGACTGGCGGCGCTGCCGGTTTCCTCGCTGCCGCAGCCGCTGCGGCGGCCTGTGCCCTCGACTGCGCGGCTGATGTCGCCGGCGATGCAGCTGGCCTGCCGCCGGCTGCAGCGCTTTGCTGCGCATAGAGGATAATCAGGAATTTTCCAGAATCAACAGGCTTTACCTCTTTGATGCGCCTTCCGCCGTAAAGTTGCTCTTTTGCCATCTGGCTTTGCAGGCCTTCCATTGCAGTCGACAGCGTCCGTGGGCAGTCTGCTTCTTCGGAGATTCTTTTTTCGCTATATTTTTCGAGCGGCGCCTTGCACCTCGCCTCGTTCTCGCAGAATATTTCCTCGCGCTCTTCCCCGCCCCTTATCCCGAGCTTCCTTCGGCACAGAACGGATGCCTGGCCTAGAGGAAGTGTCGAACCTGCGCCTGCCTGCCGCGCCTCGGTATCATCTGGTATGCCTGCCTGGGCTGCTGGCGGCGTCGTTCCTTGGCTGCCCTGCTGCACGGCCCTGCTCCCGACTGCTAACGTGCCAGCCGCGACTCCTGTTCCTATCAATACCTTTCTAGCACCAGGCGTTAGCACGCCTGCTCCTTGGACTGCTTGCTGTGCCTGTCCGGCTGCACCTGCTTGGACTGCTCCAGCTTGTTGAATTGCCTGCTCGGTTGCTTGCGATACGGGTCTGGGAAGCGATGAAGTGGCGGTTAATGGAGTAGCCGGTCTGTAAGGCAGGCTTCGTAAAGGTGTTTCTATGAGTTCGTACGCGCCTGTCTGGGGATTTATCCTATCCATTACATTTACTCCTTTCCATTGCCCGGTTTGAGGGTCTAAATTCCATCGCTGCTTGACTCCTCCTGGAAGATCAAATACGTGAGTAGTTTTGGTACCGGCCCCCTGCACCGCTTGCGCCGCACCTGTAGCCGGCGCCGACTGTCCTGCGCGCGTCGCGGCGGCTTCTGCCCTTGCAGCTTCTCGGGCAGCGGCAGCCTGTTCTGCCGCAGGCTGTGGCGACCGTCTTATCAGCTGGCCTATTCTTCCTCCCACTCTTTGTGCAACTCTACGAAGCCCTTCAGAAGCTTTTACCATGACTTCAAGTATTTTCTGGTCCGCTGCTTCGTACCTTTGGACAACAGGCTGCGCAACCCTTTGTATAAATGGAACTGCCTGCGCGCGCTGAAGAATTCTTTGCCCAATACTTGCTTGGACAGGTTGAACGCAGACCTCGTCAGGATTGTCATCGCACGGAGAAGCCGTAGGTGTTACAAGATTAAGCTGCGTGACAACAGACTGGCACTCTTCTTCCGAACCGCACTCACCTATCACGTGTTCAGGACTTGCGCATTCCAGTCCGTAGGAAAATGGAGGATCAACGTCAGGATTGCCGCACAGATATAACGTCTCGCCCTCTTCAACGACAAATCCCGTCACCGGCACGCCGCCTTCTTCCGGCTGCTGCAATAAATAGTCAGTATTCGCCGTCAGTGACTCAAGCCTCGAATAATCCCAGTACTGCGCGAACACCGAGACAGCGAGCATTATAGAAAGGATTGCCGCGTACGGCGGCTGCGTGGTCTTCTTCCTCGCCTTGGAGCGCGAACGCATCAATCTTATTTTGTGAGAAGCGGAATAAAAAGATTTTCGCAATGAACCGAATTGCGATGCTCGCAACACAGCAAGAAGCAGTCTATCCCCTAATTTTTCCGATTACGCAGGAGTCGTGCAGATGAAATCGGAGAATCTTCCGGCAGGCGTATCGCCCGTTCCCTCGACGCATGAGCCATAAGCGCAATATTCAAATTCCAGCGGCGGGGAGTAGCTGTTATCCACTGCCTTGCACAAGACGTAAACATCCTCCGCCGCCGGCGCTGGCGGTGCTGTCGGCGGCTGTGCCGCGGGCGGCGTGGTGCCCGATGCCTTGTAGCAGCATACCGTGCCTGCGCCGCACTGCAGATAGTTGTCTATGTAATCGCCCGCGCTTTCGTCGCACGCACCGAATCCCACGCATTTGTATCCCGCTGATTCGTACTTCGTGCATTGTTCAAGCACGAGCGGTTCCGGCTCTGGTGTAGCTTGTGCTGAAGCCTGCGCTCCTGCAAAAGGCGCTCCAAAAGGCTCTCCTATCGGCTCAGGCAATGCCGATTGCGTGAGGTAATCGGAATCGCTGTCGCATGTTGTCGCGGCTCTCGATTCCCCCTGATATATGTAATCAATAGCCCGCGAATCGCCTTCCGGGCAGATGCGGCCTTCGGTGCAGTAAAAGTACATCTTTGCACCGATTGAGTATTTGCATATTATAAAGTCTTTCAGCGCCGCCGCGCCCACGCCCGTTACTCCAGCTCCCGCCGCGACCGTTCCCGGCGGTGCTACGGGCCGCGGCGGTGAAGGCGTAGCCGGGGCTGATGGTACCGGTCGTGCTGCGGATGCCGGCTCTCCTATCCGCCTAGTAGCTGTGAGCACGTTTGTTTCCTTTGCATAGCATCCCTGTTCTGTCAGCCCGCGCCCCTTAGCCGTGTGCCCTTCCTGGTTGTTGCATACCGTTGATTCCGTGCAGTAATCTCCCCTGTAAGTTTCTATTGTGTTATCATCCCAATTCGTTGATTCGTACTGCCAAGTGCATAATGTCCATGTGGCTGCGGCTGCCGCAGGCGGTGTTGCCGGCGATGTTGGCGCTTGAGCGGAAGGCGTTACGCCATACTGCGCGGCAGCGCTGCCCTGCATGCCTGATAATCCTGGGGGCGATTCAGGTTGCGCGGCTGCGGGCGCTGGCACTGCCTGCTGTCTTCGTCTTGCAAGTTCTCCAGGGGTGTTCAGGCTTCTTGCTGTCCTTGCGCAATTGTCTTTCGCGTCCTTTCCTGCAAATGTTCGCGGTTTCTCCAGTTCGCTGCAGAATTCCTCGGCGCCGACACATTCAAAGGAATAATCTCCTGTTTCTACCGCATCCTTCGGGATGCACGCGAATAATTTCTGCTCTGCCTGCGCTGCAGGTGCGGCTGGCGCCCCAGGAGCAGCAGGCGTTGCGGGTGTCGCGCCCGATGTTGTCGGTAACCTGCCTGGCGGCCTTTCTCCTTCCGCAGACGCTCCCGCGGCTGGCGCTGCGGGCGGTGTAGCTGCCGCAGGCGCAGAAGGCCTGCTTAGAATTGCATACTCATCGTTGCACTGGCGCGGTGTTAAATAAGGACCACGCAGCCTGTCGGTTGCGCTGCACGTATTCGTGCAGACCGCAGAGGCCGTACCCAAATAAGATTTGCACAGCCAGTATTGTGCCTGAGCCTGTTGCGATGCCGGCGGCCGGGTCCCTTTGCTAGCTAATTCTCTTGCCTTTCTGTCGCAGTCTTTTCTTTGGATACCGGCTTCGATAACATCAGAAGCTGTGTCGCATGCCGTATCCGAACAGGAAAACACTCCGGTCTCCTTATTAAGGCACAGGTTGCTAAATCTTTCGGAAGCTGCAATCCGTCTTCCGGCTTCGGCCTGGCAAGCGCTTTTTTCAATGTTCTCCGAGCCCGCTATCGCGACTGTTCCGAGACCCGTGCATCTCGGTTCGCAATAAAATTGAGGTGAGTAGCGTTCATTGTAACATAATGTCGCTTTACTTGCTATCTGGTTCAGGGTTGCCGCTTCGGCCGAGCATTGATCTCTTGTGGAGCGCCTGAAATCGTCGCATGACCTTGTGTCCGTCTCGCATGAATACGTCTCGCCCTTTTTGCACAGGAACACGTCAGGCTGCCTTGCTGCGTAGCCTTTCCTTACGTTCAAGTCAGCAGCTGCTGTTTCGCACTTCTGCCTGTCGCTTTCAGCAAATCTTCTTTCAGGTATTTGCGTGCAATCCCGGATATTATCAACACATTTATAGAAACTTTCACCGCTGGCATCCCACACAAGGCACGCAAACAACTGCTTTGCCGCTGCTGCCGGCGCTGCGGGCTGCGATGGTCTCGCTTGCGCCTGCTGCTGGCGCTGGACAGCTACTCTCGCCTGTTCGCACGCAGCAGCTGAATAAGGACCTCCTCTTATGGACAAGCCGTAAGGCCCGGGGCAGGAAGTTTCGCGGCACTCAAGAGAGCCGCTCACATCGCATAAGTAATAGTTTGCTGCAGCTGCTGGTTGCGGTGAGCCGGCTACTTTGTAGCATGAACTCCAGAAATCACATCCCTCGCGGCCCTGCAACGGTTCTCTGTTGCCAATAGCAATCACAAGGCATTCTCCGCTTACTCTTGACGAATCCGTTTCCCAGCATTTCAGTTTGGCTGCTGGCGCAACGGGCGCCGACAGGCCGAGCACGATCGCATTGTAAATCCCGACTTTCGTGGGCTGGACGCTGTCGATTCTTTTCCCGAACCACGTCTGGCCCACCTTCAGCGTCTCCGATTCCGTAAGCAGGGCGCTCGAGCAGGCAACCGCCGTAGTTTTATAATCTATGTATGTCTGCTCACCGGCCGGGCATGCGCTTCGGCAATAAACCAATTCTCCGGTAGCCACCGGCTTCCTGCATGCAATCGGGCCGTCGCTGCCCGCGACCTGCTGCCCCGTGATCAAATTGTCGCCGCTGCTTTCAAGATAAAACGAGCCTTCCTGCAGCTCCGGATGGGCCTCGCTGAACGAAGTCACCATTCCCGAAACGGAGCCCTTGACGTCCAAAGCAGAATACGCAACGGCAAGCGAGACGAAGAAAGCAAGCACTAGCAGTTCCTTTCCGATCCTTGACATCAAAAATATTTTGTGAAGAGCGATATATATAGGTTTTAAAGGCGGTTTTGCCCATTCACAGCAAGAAATATAGTCAAATGCGTAATTTTCCCGTAAAGCGCGCCGGGATAATGCGCGACCATTTAAAAAGACTATTGTACAACTTCTAAGAAATAAACTTTTCCAAAGTCAGTCAAATGGTCTTGTCATGAAATGTGCGCTGGTGAGCAACTATCAAAGAAGAGTATTGTGTAATCCTGGATTTCCTTCCGAACGGATATCCGGACAGGAGGCACGCGGAACCGGTAGCCCAGGCTATGGGCACTTCTTTCTTCTCTCTGCTTGAACTGGTCCCGCGCGAGGGCGTGAACCTCGCGCAGGAAGATGACGTCTACATCGGGGACGGCAAGCGCGACAAGATAAGGTTCATAAAAGGGCAGCTGCAGTACGACGAGCTCACGAACATGGCCCAGAGCCTAGTCGAGGAAGTCGTGGGCAAGATCGTCGCGAAGAACGAGGCCCGCTACGTTGAGTTCTTCAACAAGGCGAAGCTGATAACGCCGCGGATGCACCAGATGCAGCTGCTGCCGGGAGTGGGCAAGAAGCATCTCTCGGATTTCCTGGACGAGCGCAGGAAGAAGCCGTTCGCGTCGCTCGCCGAGATAAACCAGCGCGTGAAATTCTTCCCGGACCCGCAGAAGACCATAGCCGCGCGCGTCCTCGAGGAGCTGCGCAAGGACGAGAAATACTGCCTGTTCGTGAACAAGCCGAAGAAGCGGCAGTTCTGATACGCCTACTTCTTTCTTCTTTTACTTTTCGCTTTCTCCGTTTTAATTATGCCGCGCCGGCCGTAGAGCCAGTAGCCGAAGACTGCCAGGAATACGAAGCCTAGGATCTGCGTGTCGCTGAATTCGGAAAGACCCTCGGCGAATATCAGTATCGCGCCCGTGGCGCTGTATTTTTTGCCGTCGTTGCGGCTCGTCGCCGTGTATTTTATGGGGAATGAGCCAGAACGCGCCGCGGTGTCCATGAAGACCGAGACGCCCTTATTGCTCAGGGCCGGGACGTCCAGCACTGCGGCGTCGTTGCCGCCGGTTATCAGGCAGCCGGAAGGATTAGGGCACTCCGTGTGCATCCACTGCAGCGGCGTCACGGGATCGTCCAGCGGCGCCGGCGACAAATCAAAGGTCGCCGCCTCGAGCGGGTTCCACACCGTGACGTCGTACGCTTTCTTGTTCTCCTCGCCCGCGCTGAACCGTCTCTCCACGGGCACGACGGTGACGCGCGGCGTGCACGTCACGAAAAAGCGGAACTGATTTATCGCGCTGAGCCCCTTGTCGGGGTCCCGCGTCTTGTTCGACAAAATGTACAGCGTATGGTACGTGTCGCAGCCCAGCGCTGCCGTTGACGGGGCGCCGACGAACGCGTTGTCGAAGTCGCTCCAGTTCATTCTTTTCCATACGAACATGTCTACGTCGTAGAACGCCTCGCAGTCTACATCCGTACACTCGCGCAGCGATGACGGATTGCCGAGGAGCCCCTGCGTGACGCGCGCGATGAAGTTCACGGGCGTCCCTCTCGTCAGGTTCGGCTCGCCCGTCGGCGTGTAGGGGAAGAGCTGGTTTATCACGTCGGGATATTCCACCGTCGCGACCAGGTAGCGGTTCGTGACGTTTATTTGCTTGCAGCCGGGCGGCTGGCAAGGCGGCGGCGGCGAAGGCGGGATAGGCGGAGGCGTGACCTGGGATCCCGCATGCACAACGCCGAATGTCCCGGGTTTCGTGGAATTCCACGCGCCGGTATCGTCTATCGCGACGACGTAAGCGATGTAGTTGGCGATGGCGAGCGCCGACGTATTGTAAGCGCACCTGTAAACGTTCCCGGAAAACAGCGGCATGTCGCAGAATTTCGTTTCACAGCCTGCATCGCTCACATTGCCGCATGCCTTCACTGCCGAAACGGCCACGTCGTCCGTGACATCGGCGGATATTATGACTTCGCCGCCCTGCATCACGAGTTCCGGAACGATGGTGAAATTGCTTATCTGCGGCAGCAGGTTCACGCCGAAGGTGTCGGAGCCGCAGCCCTCGAGCCCGCCGTGCTCGACGCAGCCTTCCACCGTAGATTTGTACCTGCCCGTATCAATCTCGACAACCCATCTCTTGTTTGCGCTGTCGTAGTTGGAATTCTGGTTCCAGTTCTCGGCCAGTATGTAGTTCCGCTCCTTCGGAGTCCCCCTGTCGATGGTTATGCTCCTTATAGTCGTGTCGGTTCTTGTGCAGTCCCTGCGGGCGCCCTGCGCGTCGACAAGGTAGCAGGATATGTACGCGTAGACCTTCTCGCCCTCGCGCGGGTATTTGTTGGAAACAGCTGTTGTCACGTAGAGCCGCGCGGTTCCCTGCTCGAAGCGCTGCACAGTGAAGGCCGCCGTCTTTGTC
>JACQIH010000005.1 GCA_016198625.1 Candidatus Aenigmatarchaeota archaeon | reverse complement strand
GTCAGCCTGTATTACGGGGCCGGTCGGGCGTGATCGGGGCCTTGGAGGGCCCTGAAACAGATGCTCCTGAGGCGGTACCTGCGTCGCCGGCAGGCACGGCGTGGCCAAGGAATTTAAGCACGATTGGATACTTGATTGCACAATGGTCGATTCCCCTGTAAAAGACCCCGGACAGGCCGGCGAAATTGAGATCACGCCAGAGATGGTCGAGGCGGGGATAAAGGTTTATCGCCTTTGGGCGGAGAAAAATCTTTTTGGAGATTCGGCCATAGCGGCGGATGAGCCGGAGCATATTGTGCGCAAGCTGGTTATTCAGATACTGAAGGCCACGGCTCATTGATCTTTTGGGCGCTCCATACAACTGTTGATTTCGTTGCTTTCCAGAAACCGCCCAAGTGCCAAGTAGGCTCTATGAACGTAGAGGGCGCGACGTTTTATCTTGTGGATATTCAATTTTTTTAATTCCTCAAGCTGAAGCCGACCTTTCCGAGCCCTAACACTGGGGCGCGAAGAAAACAGTCGGTCCCCCAGGCGAATTGACGGCTGTACGACTACCGAGTGCGCGACCGAATTTCGAAGCGAAACCGCTCGCTCTAGATGTTTTGCAAGGCGGTCGTATCTCTGCCATTGATTAGGCAGCTTGTGATATACAAGGGCCTTAAGGACGTGGAGCATTGTTCTCAGGTTCATTCCAGAAATGGCAATTTCTCCCTCGTTTGATTCGGCGTCTATTAGGTCAACAATCGCGTTTCTAAGTGTAAATTCAAGGAAGTTGCTTTGTATAATTAACAGGCCAATCTCTTCCAAAACTTCCCTTTGAAAAAGGGATCGGTTTGAGATGGAAAATATTGGAGTGTCGAGGCGCGCCATGTCTAAAACCCCAAAAGATCAAAGCAAGTTAAGCGATGCTGAGGCGGCCAAGCGTCGGGATGCTGTGCTTAAGAAGATGCTGAATACGCCGCCGAAGCCGCACAAGCCTACCAATAAAAAGAGCGTAAAGCGTGGCTGACCCTAGGCCCGTGGTAATCCCTCTTCAGCCTCGTCCGCCTTACGAATTAACACCTGAGCAAGTGCGCGGGCTTCGGTGGGAGAGAATACCGCTGCAACATTCAGCCCCGGCGCAAGGCCAGTTTTCGCGTCCGACAAATCCATACCCATCCGCACCATTCGGGATGTTTGATCGCAGTCCACCCCAAGCTGTTTCGGGGTAATCATAAGCCATCGTTCATCGTCCATCGCCTTTCTCCGCCTATTCCCTTACGGCGCGAAGCATAGCGCGGAATTTCTTGCGAGTCAGGATTGGCCTAGACGTTCGCCCGTTGACCAGCCCGCCGATAGGTCAGGCGCTTGCCTTCGGCCCCGGCGATGGCCTTGTCGCGGCGCTCTAGGTCGGTAATGTCGCGGCTGTTATAACGGAAGTCGAACTCATTGATATAGCGTTGCAGGTGCTTTTCGCTGCAATGCTGGTAGACGCCCTTCATACCGCGCTTGAACACGCTGAAATAGTTTTCGACCGCGTTAGTGGTTTGCCCGTGCTTGCCGACATATTGGCCGCTGGTGTGGTTGACCTTGCGGTGTTTGGCAAATTCCCCGCCTACCCTCATGTAGATCGGGCTTTCGTCGGTATGCAATTCGGTGTCGCGGGTGACGTTCTCGACCAGTAAACGGCGGACGGTTTGGGAACTTGCCGACTTGACGTGGAACGTGCGGGCCTTGCCGCCGCTGACCAGGGAAACGACAGCGCGTTTGGCAGACATGGCGGGGTTCTTGCGGGCGCGTTCGTGGGCGCGGCCTTTCTTGTGGCCGAAGTAGGTTTCGTCGGCTTGGACGGCAGAGCCCGGCCCGCCTATCGGCCCAAGGTGGGTTTCCTTCATGGCCTCGCGGATACGATGCGCCATGAACCAGGCCGTCTTGTAGGTCACGCCCAACATTCGGTGTAGCTGGTGCGCGGAGATCCCCTTTTTCGAGGCCGCCATAAGATGGGTTGCGAGTATCCACTGATGAAGCCCGATCTTGGAGCGCTCATAGATCGAGCCCACTCGGACGGTGAATTTCTTGCGGCAGGTGCGGCAATGGTGCCATCCCTCGCCAAAGGTCTTGTATTGGGAAACAGTGTCCATACGGTCACAGAATGGGCATACAACCCCATCCGGCCAGCGGATGGCCTCAAGATGTTCACGGGCTTTAACAGGGTCGGTATAGATGGGATTCGTTAAGTCGCACATGGGCTTGCTCCTGATTTACCCGTACAGGATAGCCCATGATTAGCGTGCAGTCAAGTACATAATTGCGAATTTAAGCCGCTTTTCCGCTTATTGTCTGGCTTTTCCCAGGGATGCTTGACTTTCGACTCGCCTGCCTCTATGGTGCTAGCCAGAAGAAAAACAATAACGCATGGCGACTCATGTCGGGCGCGAGCAGGTTGAAGCGCCCTATGGGGTTGATAAAATGGCTGAATTCGCCGATTCGGCCGTCGGTACGGATGGTAACGC
>JACQIH010000087.1 GCA_016198625.1 Candidatus Aenigmatarchaeota archaeon | reverse complement strand
GAATCGTTGTTTATCCTCTTTCCCATTTCCCATGAAAGCTCGTGGGTGGAAAATTCCTGCTTATCTTTCGTCATGTCTTCCAGAAATTCAAACATCTTCTTTTCAATAATTTCGCCGTAGCTGCTGTCGGGAACGATGACGTTGCCGAGTCTGCTGGCTTTCTCCTTCCGCAGCTGCGCGTCGTCCATGAAGAAGGAGCCGTGGAAGTAGTCGGTATACGACCGCGCGAGGTCGTGATCCCATGTGCCGCACGTTGTTATCACGACGTCAAAGAGCTTTTCTTTGACCATGTCACGAATGATTCCGCGCGCGCCCGTGGAAATGATGTCGGCAGGGAGCGAGAGGAACTTCAGGCATTGCTTGTCGGCGACCATCTTCTCGAGTATATCAACGCCCGTGGCGAGGTGCTTGGCGCTGAAGCCGCCGGCTTGCGCCATTCCGCGCACTATTTCATCTGCATTGTTTTTTCTCAGGTCGAAATCTTTGACAGGGATTTTCATAATAATCACCAGTAAATGGGGAATAGACGGAAAGGGCTAAGGAGAGAAGACCGAGACGCGCTTCCTGGCAATCATGCAATCACACAACTTTCCATTTCCTTATCACCGCGCAGCTTTTATAGATATGACGTCGCGGTCCTTTAAGACGTAAGACGCGGCAACGCTTTTCTTGCTTCGCGCGTCCGTCGCCGCTATGAATTTGTGGCCGAAGTCCTGATGGATTGCGAAAGCAAGATCAAGCGCGGTCGAGCCGCTGCGCATCAGGTACGCATCGGGCAGGACGTTGCCGTGCTTGTCCGTGTAGCGGTTCGCGTCGGCCACGGGATAGACCACGATCATTTCGAGAAGCTCAAAAACCAGCTTGTTAAGGCATTGCTGCACGCCTGTATTGCCGTGCTCTTTCAGGAATTCTGACATAAAGCTGACAGCAAACTTCTGCTTCTGGTTAAGCCTTTCCTCGTTTATTATCTGGAAATCCCCGCTGCCAGGCAGATATTTTATCAATCCGTCCTTCGACGCTTCTTTGAGCGCCAGCTCGATTTCCGCGGATGTAGGGACTACCGGGCTTTCCGGGAATTCCGAGCGCATCTTTTCGATATTGGACCGCGCGGAGCGGACATCAGACTTGTTGGCAGCTATCAATGAGGGCTTTGACTGGCCGCGCAGGCTGCTGACGAAATCTAGCAGCAGCATGTCGCCGCTGTCCTTGCTGACGCCGAGCTTTTCCGCGACGCGCTTCACTACAAACTCAGTAAAACCCAGGCCTGAAAGGCGCGCGGCCGCTGTTCTGACAAAATCCCCACCTTGCTGCACTACGCGCCAGTCTTTCTTCAGCAGCGATAGCATCCAGTAATCCAGCTCTTTCTCCAGCATTGAAACGGCTGACGACGGATCGAATCCTTCTGTTGCATTTCCTTCTGCATCCGTGCGGCCCGAGGCATCGACGACCTGGATAAGGCCGGACGCTCTCATCACGTCGCTCAGGAACTCGTTGCCGCGGCCCCTGCCAAGGTGCGCCTCAGGGACAAGACCGGCAACATCCCAGAGCTTCACGGCAATGAAGCGGACGTTGCTGACGCAGTGGATGCATTTCGTGCCCAGTTCGGTGCATACGCAGGGTGCCGTGACATAGGCAAGGCCTTCGTTCGGTTCCAATGTAGTGAAAGGATAGTCAGCAATCTTGACGTCCTTCAGCGTCGCGGCCTTGAAAAAAGTGCTCTTTCCGCTGTTTGGACTGCCAATTATAGAAAGCTCGAGCATGCTAAGAATTAGGAAAGAATTTTTATAAATGGAAAAATGGAAAGCGTTGAAAGCAAAGCAAACCGTTGGAAGATAATGAAGAATTCCGCTAGTATCTCCTCACGAGCCTCGCTTCCATGTTCTTCAGCCTTTCATTTATCGTTTCTGTCTGGCTTCGTATAGCTGAAAGCTGCGCTTCAATAAGATTCAGGCGGTCCATGATGTCGTATTCTTTCTTGAAATTCGCCGACGGCTCATCGAGCCCGGGGCGCTGCAGCGTCAGGGGCTGCTCCTCCTTCGGAACCGGGAACTCCGGCTCGCGGGGGAATTTCTCCTCGTAAGCAGGGGAGCCGAACCTCTCGTCGTACTTCGGCGCTGTGCGCTCCATTGACGGAAGCGGCGGGAACGGCTCGTCAAGAACGGCAGACTTCACCTCGTCGCCGTAATCGTCGCCGCGTCCCAGCCTTTTTTTTATTGCCGAAAAGATGCCCATTTTTCATCACTGAAACCATAATACGGAAGGATGCTCGGCAGTGCGAGCCATCGCATTCCGGCTTGATGTTATTAAAGCATGTTATTATTTGTTTTCCGGTATTATATTTGCTTTGCCTTACGACCCCTGCGCGACTTCCTCTTCCGAGACGCCGAAGGTCTTGAGCATGCGCTCCTTTATCTGGAAGACCTCGTCGCGGATCCTGAAGATATACTGCCTTTTCTGCCTGTAGTAAAAGAAGCGGTTGTAGAACCACCAGAAAGTCCGCTGGATGAAGTTGTTGTAGGGATACCTCGTCGTCACCGTCCCGCGGAACCTGACGTGCGCCGTGCCCATGGCGTCGGTGGATGCCTGCTCGCCCTGAACAGTGATTCTCAGGGTGGTCCGCGTCCATTTGTCATCCTGCCTGCGGCCTTCCCAGAACCCGTAGAATGTCCTGGGGTCCACGGTAATGTCGTATCTCACGTCGTGCTCGTAGACGTCTTTTGAAGTGACCTTCATCATCCTCCTTATGAGGTCCGGTACCATCTCGACGAGCTGGAAAGGCTTCCTCGTCCTGATCCTTATCGTCCATTCGGAAGGGTAGTAAAAGTCATCGACCCAGACTACTTCAGGCATGATAAATCTCCATCATTAAGGTAAGATAGGTAGAGCTCCAAGTGCGCCGGAAAAACAATCCCGCATTTTTGTTTTTCATCTGTAATATCTTTACACGTTCTTTGGGGCATGCAAAGACCTTTCTTACATGGTGCAAAGAACCATAGGTTCTTTGACACGCCAAAGACCCTTCGTCTTTGCCGAGAAAGGGATTTGCCTATTTTTCCGTGAATTTCTGCTGCGATACCTCGGCGGTGCCCTCGTTCAGCCCCTCGCCGAAGCGCTTGACCGTGCTCTCGAACGTGGTCACGAGCTCCTTGCCGAAGTTGAGGTATTCCATCCTCTTCCTGTGGTAAAACAGGCGGTGCCACATCCTCCGCATTATCTCGTAGAGCAGGTTCTGCTGGAATATCGTGTCCTGCGGATATTCCGTTATCAGCCGCGGCCTTATCCTGATGGAAGCCTTGCCCTCCTCGCCGACGGAGAAGCCGCTGAGGTCTATCTCGAGCACGATGTAGCTGAAAACGTCGAGGACCTTCGTCACTTCCCAGGCGATCTCGAACTTCTCGCCGTCCTTTGTTTTTTCCCAGTTATAGCTCTTTTCCTGTATGTACCCGTCAGGCACGTTGAGGACGCTCCTTATGAGCTCGTTTATTTTCTTGTAGAACTTGCCCGGGTGCTTCCCCGCGTAAGCAACCCTCACGTCCGTTACGGGCTCGAATATATAGTCCCATATAAGCAGCTTTGTTCGCGCCCATACCATAGCATGTCCCTCAAAATTCTATTTTATTTATACTGTCCAGGATTTATATAATAAGAGCAAATATAGTAAAGGCGGAACGAAAAATGGTCTTCGACATAATCGCCGCGGCGGTGCTGATTGCCGTCGGCCTGTTCGTGATTTTCTTCTCGATAGACAGCGACGCCAACGACTCGAAGCTCCTGTTCATGCTGTTCCTCGGCGTCGTGCTGATTTTCGCCGGCGGGTGGCTGATCCTGTCCAAGCTGACGTGGGGCGTCGTGGTGAGGAAAGTCGCCGGGCTTTTCCTGGGCGCCCTGGGATTCTTCCTTTTCGCATGGTTTCCCGACATCCAGGACTACCAGAAGGTCGGGATGACGAAGACAGGCATCTTCTTCGGCATAGTTTTCTTCATCATCGGGCTTTACCTGCTGCTGTTCTGAACTTTTCAAAAAAGTTCAATCATGTTGAAGAACGATAGTTCTCCGACACATGAGAAAGCTATGCTTTCTCAATGAAACGACAGACCTTCCCAGAGGTCAATAGAAAATAATAAGGGAATGAGGGTAGAGGG
>JACQIH010000086.1 GCA_016198625.1 Candidatus Aenigmatarchaeota archaeon | reverse complement strand
TTTCGTTGGGCAGACTGTCTGCAAGATAAGGTTCACCGCCCCGGATGCCGACGGAATTTATTCGATTACTGTCAATGCATCAATAGGCAGCAACCAGACAAGCAACCTTTCCGTCTCGGCAGCAGGCTACTTCTCGGTGCAGTCGTACATACTGAAGCCGAGCCCTGTGCTTGCGATAGGCAGCGGCCAGGAATTCCTGAGCTTCCTCATGCCCGGCGATAATGCTACCTTTGAATTAAGCGTGCGCAATCTTTCTGCTGCAAGCGGCGCCGCCATTCCCGGTAATCTGATAACGAGTTTCAGGCCCACAAAGATCACGCCCATGGACTTCATCGGCGGCGGGCAGAGCGAGATAAGCAATGTAGTGACGCTCGAGAACACATCGGGAACGGCGACAACGAATCCAAAAGTGAAATTAAAGATCCCGGAAAACAAGACCGGGCCGTTCCAGATAGAATTTGAGGCAACAGTGAACGGCTCGGTGATAAGAGGAACATCCTTCTACTTCGCGCGATACGTCGAGGGCTTCGCGTTCCCTGCGAGCTTCGGCGGCGGGTTCGGGCCAGGCGCAGAAACCCACGAAGGCGAAGGTTTCGGCAGCGGCGGCGGGACGTTCAAGTGCAGCGGCAGCCAGAATTTCACGGCAAAGATATTCGACGTCAGGACAAGGCAGGCGGCGAAGAGCGTCACGTTCAACTCCATACAGGAAGCTAGGGAAGAACTGACAGGCAAGAGCGTGAAGAGCCAGCTGTCAATAGCTTCGTCCTCGAGCACGGACAGCAGCGGTTTAGGAAATTTAACGATAAGCTTTTCCGGGCAGTTCTCGGGATTCTATTTCATGCTACTGAACATAACCACATCGGACGGCAAGAGCGACACGCTGCCATCGGGCTTTGAATGCCGCCAGCTGTCCTTCTTCCCGCAGATAGCCGCGATAGGCTCGACAGGCGGCGGGGGCTTCTTTGTGGCGCCGGGCGCTACGCTGAACATCACGGTCAGCGGAATTAGGAACCTCAACACAGGCAGCAGCGTGAGCACAGGAACCGTCAGCATAGCGAAGCTGGAAAGCTTTGACCCGGGCAAGGGGCACAAGGCGCTGCCGGGGCCGGCAACAACATATCCGCTCGTAAGCGGCAATGCGAACTTCAACATATCGCCTTCGTCATTCCCTGCGCTGGGCGGCAAGTGGTTCAACGGATTCAACAACCTAAGGATACAAGTATGCGACAACTCGACAACCCCTGCCACGTGCGACACCTCTTTCGGCGGATTCATGGTCGTAGCCTTTGACGCATTCCTTGACTTCTCGGCCGCGCCCGCGACCACCGTGAGCGCGAACACCAATGTAACTTACAGGATAATGGCAAAGACTAACGTCAGCCGACACAACGAGCAACTGCAGAACAGCACGGTAACCGGCTTTACCGCTCAGATAGGCCTGCCATGGGAAGGCTCGGTGCAGGACGTTACTGTGATTAACGCAAGCCTTGTCAGCGACGGATGGAACGACCCGCGCAATAATACCGACTTCAATGGGTTTGAGAGATGGGATGTCAACCTCTCGATGCCGGAGAACATAAGGAAAGGCTTCAACATGATCATCATAAAGGTGAACAACAGCAACGCCGAGACCGTCGATGTAATGACGTTCGTCACGGCGTCGAAGCTGGCGGTTTCGGTTCCTGACATTGAGGGCATATTCACGACGAACAACAGCGCGCTCGCTGCTGTCGCTAATGACGGTCACGTTGCAGGATTCCGAACTGCGTTCAGCACCGATCTCTCCGTGATAAATTCAACATTCAAGAATACATCATCGAAATCCGGCGGAGCGTGTGTCATAAAGGATTTCAACACAACGCGCTTCGGCCAGTTCTCGCAACCGGTCAATTACAGATACAATACCACAGTCTTTATACTGGATAACGGCACGGCAGGCACATATGACGTTCTTGTTATCAACAACAGCGGCAGCATCGCGGTTGCTACAACAGCGAACCGCTCCCTCGCGTCAGCGGGCTTCGCAGGCCTTTACCTTGTCAGGATCACGAGCTGCGGATTCGCGGAAATCGTGAATAGCACGCTCAACGGCACGGGCTTCGGCGCGGGCTTCGGCGGCCAGCACGCGGTCAGCACTTTAGCGACGATACCTCTAATAGTCAAGCAGAGCGGCCGGGCAAAGGGCAGCGTGTTCGTCGATGTATCGCAGCTTGTCGTGCAGCAGGACTTCGGCGGCGGGCGTGGAGGCTTCGGCTTCGACGACTTCCTGCCTGCAAGCAACTTCACGAGGACCGGCGCCAGCACTGACGCGAACGGCATCGCGTTCCTAAGCCTAACCGTTAATAAGAGCGGCTCGTTCAGCGTAATATGGAACCTCAGCGACGCGGGCGAGACTGACACCGCTGACTTTTCGCAGGGCATACCGATAGAGATAAAGACGTTTGTCACGAGCGGCGGAATAGGCCAGACGGATCCGCGCACGGTTTCGCTGACAAGGACAAACCTTACAAGGAATTCCACGCACAACACGACGGATTACCGGATTTATTACGGAACATGGGACGAATCATCGCAGGGCGTGCTGCTGAACGACTTCAGCACAAGCTCCCACCACATAGTTTTAAGGAATACTACCCAGATCCAGCCCGTGGGAACAGCAGGATCCCTTTCAGACATACCAGGCGGGCTTTTCACCGAGCTCGTCATTGACGATGATGCGAATGTATGCACGAACTGCACGGGAGATTCATCCACGCCTCTTCGTGCCAACTGGACCGACAGCCTGGCCGGCTCATTCGGGAGCAGTCTGGCAGCAGACGGCGCGAACGAAACAACGATCAACGGGACAGCGCCTTCTGTTACTGTTGTCTTCGGGAACCCGATGACAACATTCGACAAGTTCCTAGCCAACAGCGGCAGCTCGACGCGCGTGCACGCCAACGTCACGGTAAGGGTATGCGCCGAGACATTCACGAAGCCGCAGACGCCGCTGATAAGCGCGAACGTAACGAACCTGACCACGCAGAGCTTCAGCTTCAGCGGCCCACCGACCGTGGAAACGCTTAACCTGTTTGACCCGATATCAGGAGCCAACGTGACCTCGGTGCTCACGGGCCCGAGCGGCTGCGCAACCTTTAATGTTACCAGATTTGCCGGATGGAAATCTGGAACGCCGAACCAGATAAAAGCAAAGATTACTTCGAGCGGCAACACTGAAGATCTGTTCGTAGGCAACGTCTTCGTGGCATGCCCTTCAAGCGGCAATTGCTTTTGATTAAGGAGACAAGTCAAATGAAAAGAATTGTTGAAAACGGAATCAGAACAGAGAAGGGAAGATTATTCCCCTTTGCTGTTCTAGCAGTGATTGCCCTGCTTTTTGCCTTGCCGTTATTCTCGTTCCCGGTGTTCGCCACGCAGTGCCTTACGGATGTTTCAACATCAACTTCAGCCTCGCGCGCCACAACCGGAACAAGCGTGAGCATTACAGTGACGACAACAGGAAGCTCCTGCACGGTCAGCACACTGTCTCTGGTTTCAACCCCGTCGCTGACTGTGAATGACCCGGCAGATGGGCAGTACAGCGGCTTCAGTGCCGGCACGGCAAAAGCCTTCACGGTGACCGCAGGAACATCAGGGACTTACACATACTATGCGCGCGGAACGACGTCCGATGGCAGCGTTGATTCAACATCGACAATCCTGGAATTTATTTCGCCTTCCGACCTTACAGTGACGGCAACGCCATCCTCCGCTTCCGTTACGACGGGGCAGACATTCTCGCTCACAATTAATATCAACAACCCGCAGACGAGCGATGTGACGACGTCTTACACTGTCAATCTGCCGTCAGGCCTTACCAGGAACGCGGGCGATCCGCTGACTTCGTCCGGGACCACCATAAGCGCGTCAAGCACGAAAACGCTTTCAATCACGGTTGCGCACACCGCGTCCGCATGCTTCACGGGAACAAAAACCGTGACATTTGACCTGGGAGATAGCTCAAGCGCCGCTTCGATGACCGTCACGGGCAACAGCTCGTGCACAAGCAGCAGCTCCAGCAGCTCGAGCACCGGAAGCGGCTCATCGAGCGGTAGCGGAAGTATTACGACAAAGAAAATGTACAGCACCAACAAGGCGACCATAACGATACCCGTAATCCAGGGCGGCGCCACAGAATCAATCGATCTCGACGCGACCGAGACCAACGTGAGGAAGATAGAAATAACCGTGAAGGGAATAGCAAGAACAATCGAGGTTATAGTGGAAAGAGCAAGCCTGCCTTCAGGGACGCCTGCAGGCCCGGGCAACGTTTATCATTACATAAGCATCTCGAAGAATAACCTTTCTGACGAGAACATCAACGCCGCGAAGCTGGAATTCCGCGTCGAGAAGAGCTGGATAACGGGCAACAAGATTGACGAGAATACAATTTCACTGCAAAGGTACACGACGCAGTGGGACAAGATGGCGACAGAGAAGCTGAGCGACGACGGGACTTACGTTTATTACAGGGCGACCCTGCCGGGCTTCAGCGTGTTCGCAATCAGCGGTGAAAAGACAGCCGAGGGCGCGGCCGAGCAGGCACAGCAGGCGGCGCAGCAGAACGTCACGGAGAACGCGACAGGCGGCGTCCAGCTGCCTTCCAACGTTCTGGACATGATATTGTGGCTCGTCGTGATAGCGGTCGTAATCGGCGGCGGCTACTACGTGTACAAGAATTTCATAGAGAAGAAGCCCTACAGCTACGGGAAAAAGTAATCCTCGCTTTTTATCCTTTGCCTTTATAGCTAATTCATGAGCGCTGCACCGCCGCGTGCGAATTATGCGGGAGTCGCTGTATTTTACCTTGTTCTCGGCATTTTGAGCGCCCCGGCTTTTGCAGACACAGCTTTATGGCTCAAGGACCGCGGGAAACCGCCTGTTAGAATTCCCAATGCACGCGTTCTTTCCATAGAGCCATATGACCGCAGAAGCGATTTGCTTGGCTGGAGACCTGGAGGATACGAATTAGCCGTTGAGGGAATACCTCATTCAATCAAAGTTCCGCACAGGTCTTGGAATCCCTCAATCAGGATTGGAGACACTGTGGATGTTACTTTCAGGACAAGACGCACTTTATTATCCGGGGACAAAAATTACGCGTGGTCCATCAGCCCCAGATAATTCTATTCCGCAATCCTCAGCAGCGCTTCGAGCGCCGCAGGCAGCTCCGTGAAGCCTTCCGAGCTGCTGAAGTGGCCTTGCTTCGGCAATACAACAAGCTCGGCGTCGAGCTCTTCCTTCAGGATTTGGCCGTGCTCGAGCGGGATGTAAGGGTCGTTGTCGCTGTTTATCGCCACGAACTTTCTGCAGCCCGATTTTATTTTCGTCCAGTCGAAGGGCTCCAGGAAGAAATTTTCCAGTTCTGCTATTTCGTTATATTCCACAACGCCCGCGACAAGAACCGCACCGCCGACTTTTTGTCCGTCTCCAAGGGACTCGATATAACGCAGGACCGTCGGGCAGCCCAGGCTGTGCCCTACGAAATAGAAATTCCCGCCCGGTCCGCCGAGCATGTTGACGAGGTGCCTGATATGGCCGACCCATTCTTCCTGCTTCGGGTAGTCGGGATTCGGCATGGCGGGCACGATTACCTTCCAGCCGAGCTTTTCCAGCTCAGCTTTCAGCCACGGCCGCCATCCTGAATACGGCTCGCTCTGCCAGCCGTGGATGAGGAAAGCGATTTTGGGCATGTGTAACCTCATTTATTCTTAAAAATTTCTACGCTTCCAATTTCTTTTTAATCCTTCCAATTTCTTCTTCTGCAAATGCCGAAGCTAACTTGAAGCTGAGTTCCTGAAGAACCTTGACCTTAGGGTTTTCCTTGTTCAGCCTGTACATGTCCGCCCTGCCTATAGTTCTCGTCTTGACTATAATTTTTTGGCTTACAAGCTCTTTCCATATCTTGTCAAGCGTAATTCTGGTCACGCCGGTTTCTTCCGAAACCTGGCTTTTTGAGTAGTCGAAGCTCTCAAATGCCAGAAAGAAATCCAATACCTTTACAGCAGGTGTTTCTCCAAACATCTCTACGAATATAGAGTTTTTTGCTTCCATAAAATACACCGACGCCTTTGGCGTCAAATTGTCTGCACCTATATTTACTTGCAGTGCAACATTTATTAAATTTATCTTTGGATGATATTAGAGGAAGTTCAGATGATATTTTTAAAAAGAATGAGAGTTAAGGGAGAAATGTTTTTCTCCTTGAGGTGATTCCCTTCAAAAAAACCTTCTTCATTTCCACGGCTATAGATTACCCTTCAAGCAAGCCGCACCTCGGCCACGCCTACGAGAAGATATCAACGGACATAATCGCGCGCTTCCGCCGCCTGCAGGGCTTCGACGTCCATTTCTCCACGGGCACGGACGAGCACGGGATAAAGATGCAGCGCAGCGCCGGGCGCGCGGGCAAGGCGCCGCAGCAGTTCGTAGATGAGATGTCGCTGCATTTCAAAGAGCTGTGCGAGCGGCTTGGCATAAGCTACGACGATTTCATCCGCACGACGGAGCAGCGGCATACAAAGGCGGTCCTTGCCATATACAAGGCGGTGAAGAAGCGGGGCGATATATACAAAGGAACCTACACGGGCAATTACTGCGTTGAATGCGAGACGTTCTATACCGAAACGGAAGCTCCGGACAGGCAGTGCCCGACGCACAAGAAAAACCTGGAAGAAGTGAAGGAAGAGAGCTACTTTTTCAGGATGGGCAGGTACCAGAAACGGCTTGTCGCTCACATAAAAAAGAACAAGGATTTCATCGTTCCCGAATCGCGCAGGAACGAGATACTCTCGCGGCTAGAAGAACCACTGCACGACCTGAGCATTTCTCGTACAACATTTAAATGGGGCATACCGCTGCCTGACGACAAGAGGCACGTCATGTACGTTTGGTTCGACGCGCTGGTGAATTACCTGTCAAGCATCGGGTACCCTGAGAAGCGCTACAAGAAATACTGGCCGGCGGTGCATGTAATCGGCAAGGACATCGCATGGCACCACACGGTAATATGGGGTTCCATCCTGCTTTCTGCCGGCATCCCGCTGCCGAAAACCGTGCTTGTCCACGGCTTCGTGAACGTCGGCGGTGAGAAGATGTCCAAGAGCCGCGGCACTGTCATAGACCCGGTACACATCAAGAAGAAATATTCCTCTGACTATTTGCGGTTCTTCCTTGCAAGAGAAATACCGTTCGGCGAGGACGGCGACTTCTCCGAGGACGCGCTGATTGACCGCGTAAATAACGAGCTCATAGCCAACTACGGCAACCTGTTTTACCGCGCGACGCATTTTGCAAAAGCAAATTTCGGCGGGGCTGTGCCTTCGGCAAAGCACGGCAACGACGAGAGATACATCGCGCAACTCATGAAGAAAACGAAGAAAAACGCGGAGAAGCACATGGAGCAGTACCGTATCGACCTGGCGCTGAAAGAGATACTGAGCCTTGCCGGCGAGGTCAACAAATATTTCCAGAAGAAGAAGCCATGGGACGCTGATAAGAAAGACGCAGCGACATGCATCTACACGTCGCTGAACGCGCTGCGGACAATCACGCTGCTGCTACAGCCCTACGTGCCCGAAGCAGCTTCGAAGGCGCTCAAGGCGCTTGGCGTGAAATCATCGAAGTGGTCCGACATAGATATCTTTGCATTAAAGCCGGGAACCAATATCGATGCCGTGATTCTATTTAAGAAAATTGATGAGGAAGAAATAAGCAGAAAGGATGAGCTTTCGGAAACGCAATCAGTATTATCGAAAGGAGGAAAATACGTGAAGTTCGAGGATTTCCAGAGAATGGACATGCGCATCGGCACGGTGCTCGATGTCAAGGACCATCCCAACGCGGACAAGCTGTTCCTGGTAAAGGTCGATATCGGCGGCGAGGTGCGCCAGCTGGTCGTGGGGCTGAAGGGCATCGGCTATACGAAGGAACAGCTTCTCGGCAAGCAGGTCGTTGTCCTGACGAACCTCGAGCCGGCGAAGCTGCGGGGCGAGGTCAGCGAAGGCATGCTGCTCGCGTGCGACGACGGGACGCTGCTGACGCCGGAGAAGAAAGTGAAGGACGGGATTAAGATAAGGTAGAATCAGCAGGACGGCAATCGGATATTTCTTCCACGTAATCCGCAAGCCTCTTTAAGGATGGCGGAAATCTCTCGCCGGAAACATCGGACGTGTAGAGAGCTTTCACGATATCGACTGAAATCGAGGTTGCCACGGATAATTCAGCCCTTATGAAGGTGCTTGCTCCCACATTCACAAAGCGCATGCCTCTATAAAGCTCAATTTCAGATTCCCGCACAGCTTTCAGCAGATGTGCCAGTTTTTTCCTGTTGATCCTGAATTCCGTCCTTTTTCTGTCCCATATAGAGTAGGCATTTTCCTTCGACGTCTCGCAGATACCCGAGCCACCGGACGAAACGAATATTTTTGCGTAATGGCCGTAGCCGCCTTGCCTGTCCAGAATCAGACGCTCATGCGATACATGTAAATGCGAATCCAGGGAGTCAGCAAT
>JACQIH010000084.1 GCA_016198625.1 Candidatus Aenigmatarchaeota archaeon | reverse complement strand
CGCCGGACGCGCGGGCCCCGGCCGACAGACGCCCGCCTTGTTGAGCTCGGATGGCATAAGATCCAGGAGACCTCACGGCTCGCGGGCTCAGTACACAGTTCGGTCCCGGTCAGAGCCTCTTAAAAGTTCTGCTCTTCCTTGACCCTGAGAGCAACACTTTAAGTGACCAGGAGATGCGTTCCTGTAAACGTCTATCAGAGCGACCCCGCTATTAACGGCCCTCAAAATTCCCCTTCCAACGAGATCCAAAACGTTCGAAGCTTCCAAACCGAGGATTCCGGCGGCCTCGGTGACTGATATGTATACTTTTGGAAATGCCATAATTTCTGCTCTCAACAAACCTTAAGAACTAATCCTTCTCAACCTTCTTTCCGCGCTCCTGCGGGATGATTTTCAGCTTTGCTTTGCTGAATTGTTTCTTCAATTCTTTCCCGCGGAAATATTCATGGAGCAGCAGCGCCAGCGCAGCGACCTCGGAGTGTGGCTGCTGCGTTACGCTTATGTTGAAGTCAGCGAGGTCATAAACTTCCGGCGGCACTTTCTCGCTCCCGATGATTACGAGCATTTTTTTCTTCCTGCGAAGCGCGCTGATTTTTTTCTGCAAGGGGAGCCCGTACATGCTGAGATGAGCAATTGCAAATCCCCTTTTCTTGTAGGACTTGATAACCTGCCTCCAGCTTTCGTTATACTCTGCCTTGAATTTCCCACCCCATGATTCCGCTGTTTTCTTGATGCTTTCGATTATGCCGCTGTCATGGTCGCCGCTGTAAATGATGGACGAAGCGCCCAGCGCTCTTGCGACTAACCCGCAGTGCGTGGATATGCGCTCATCACGACCTAAGCGGTGACCAAGCCGAAGAACAACAAGCATGAATAGAATTAACCACTCATATCTAAAAAGCGATCAGTATACGACAAATGTCTAGTTACATCTTTTAGAGTTGGATCAACAACTGTGTTGAAATTAGAATCATATGGTCTTCCAGTATCAAATCCTGCCATTCTCACTTCAACAGGAGGTTCTACACCCGGTTGCCTGTAAGTCACTGGCGGAAGCTGATGTCCGGTTACGACAGGTTTCCCGATTACAGCAGGTTCCTGACTGCTATTCAAATAATTGCCTAAAATTCTTGCAATTCGCCATGCCATAGAATAATTGCTACCATCTAGGGTTAAATACTTTACATAGCCCCGAGCAGATTCGAACTGCTGTCAGCAGGTAACCTCGTTATCATAACAGCACCGCTGTTCAAAGCTTTAGAGCACTCCAAAGCCTGCTATGCTTGCCGCTACACCACGGGGCTGGACTGCCTGATGTATTTGTCTAATTTTAAATACCTTGAAGCCCGAAGACTTAAAGAGGTGCGTGCGTTGTAGGCACGTGACTGGCAGATTGACGCATTTCATGCATCGGTTTGCTTGCCGTTACGTTCTGCATCCGCGCCATTTGTACCGGCGATATGAAATGAAGATTTTGCTGACGCATTCTGATTTCATCGAGTACGAGGCGAAGAAGAAGGCGCTGCCCCAGGCCGAGGAAGGCATAGAAGAGGGCAAGATAAGGATCGACGACTGCCTTGTCGTCTTCACTTCTGCCGAGGAGGGCGACGACGATTCGGTTGTTTCGAAGACCGTCGCGGAAATAGAGGACGTGGCGGAGCAGGTCACCGCGGACAAGATTGTGATATATCCCTTCGTCCACCTGTCCCAGAACCCCGCGAAGCCCGCCGCGGCCCTGAAAATAATAAAGAAGATAGCGTCCGGGCTCCAGAAAAAATACAAGGTGTATCAGTCTCCTTTCGGCTGGTACAAGTCCTTCACGCTCAAGTGCAAGGGGCACCCGCTCAGCGAGCTATCGCGCGAGATAAAACCGGGCGCTGAAGAAAAAAGGGAAAAGAAGAAAGAGGATCAAAAGGCTTCCGTTTCGATGGAGCCGAAAGAGCTCGCGCCGAACGACCACCGTATCCTGGGGCGCCAGCTGGATTTGTATTCTTTCCACGAATACGCTCCGGGCATGGCTTTCTTCCACCCGAAGGGCGTGGTGCTGCGCAATGTGCTGCTCGATTTCTGGAGAAAGGAACATTACAAGGCGGGGTACAGCGAGATAAGCACGCCGCAGGTCATGAACCAGAAGCTGTGGGAGACAAGCGGCCACTGGGACCATTACAAGGACAACATGTTTTTCACTTCGATAGAAGACCAGGACTTCGCGCTCAAGCCCATGAACTGTCCGGGGGCGATTCTCGTCTTCAAGTCAGCCACGCGCAGCTACAGGGAGCTGCCGCTGCGGCTTGCGGAGCTTGGCATAGTGCATAGGAACGAGCTAAGCGGAGTCCTTTCCGGCCTGTTCCGGCTGCGCGCATTCACCCAGGACGACGCCCATATTTTTGCTACGCCGGAGCAGCTCGAAAAGGAAATCCTGCGCGTCGTTGATCTGGTTGCAAGCATCTACAGCAGGTTCGGCTTTGAATACCATGTCGAGCTATCCACGCGCCCGGACAATGCCATGGGCGAGAAAAGGGTGTGGGACATCGCCGAGCGCGCCCTGGAAGACGCGCTGAAAAGCAGGAACATGAAATACAAGCTGAATCCAGGCGACGGCGCGTTCTACGGCCCGAAGATAGATTTCCACGTGAAGGATTCCTTGGGCAGGACGTGGCAGTGCGCCACGGTGCAGGTTGATTTCATGATGCCCGAGAGGTTTGACATCAGCTACGTCGGCGAGGACAACAGCCCGCACCGCCCCGTGATCATACACAGGGTCATTTACGGGGCCATTGAGCGGTTCATCGGCATCCTGGTCGAGCACTACAGCGGTTCTTTTCCAACATGGCTCGCGCCCGAGCAGG
>JACQIH010000083.1 GCA_016198625.1 Candidatus Aenigmatarchaeota archaeon | reverse complement strand
GTTTCAAGCCAGCGCATCGAGCCGCAATTTGTTGAGCGCAAGCTCGGTGATATCTCTGTATCAGCCGGCGTGCAGAGAATTGAGCCCAGCTTTGCAGAGCGCCGATTGGGCGACATATCGGTCGGCGCCTCGCTGAAAAGAGCGGAACCGCAGTTCTCCGAAAGAATGCTCGGGGATGTCTCGGTGAACGTTCCCTTCAAAAGAGTCGAGCCGCAGTTTGCAGAGCGAAAGCTCGGCGATGTGTCGCTGAGCTTCGCTGCCAGCAGAATCGAACCGCGCTTCGAGAGCAGCAGGCCGCAGCTCTCGTTCAGCATGGTGCAGCAGCAGCCTAATCTCGGCAGGCTGGCCAATATTCAAACATCGCCCGCGTTCAGTGCTCCGTCGTCAAGAACAAGCTTTGGCGGCGTGTCATTTTCCCGGCCTTTCCGCTAGCCGAGCCACTTCAGAACAAACACGAGAAGGCCGAAGATAACAGAAATGGCGACCACGTGTATGGGCTTCAGCTTTATGCCCTTCTCCTCGACGTCGTAATACCTCACGAGTCCCGCGGTGCTCTGCGGCATGTAGCGCTTTTCTTTCTCCGATGTCATGATTATCAGCAGATATAATCCCTGCTAATGCTTAAATCTTGTTATCAAGGCGTCTGAAGTTTCTCCGAAACTTCGATTTATGATTTACGCTGTAATTGTGCCGCTTCAGGAAATCCGAGCGCGAGCGCAGCTGGTTCCTGTGGGCATCCATGTTATCGCGGAACTCGGCGAGCTGCCCTTCTATGACCGCTACGGCCTCGTCGAACTCGCTGATTAAATTCTGTTTATGGTAAGCTATCTCCTTCTTTGTCAGCGAGTTCTGGCTTTTCAGCAGCTCGTCCAGCTGCTTTATTACTTCCTGCACGTTCCTTTTCGCCTTCACGAGCTCGGGCCACATAATGGAAATAGAATGAGAATGATTTTATATTCGCAAGTCAGTAACCGGGCGGCTTATTGGCGGTTTCACCGTATCCGGTCGAGTATTTGTTTCCTCCATAGCGTACCCTTCTCGCACCGGGGTCGTTAAGACATAGGGGCGCCCTGAGCGCTCCGGTAACCGGACTTTCGGAGTCCATTATCGCCAATTTAGCGGCAAGCCGTTGGTCAATCATAAGATAACTTGCAGCTCCGACAGATTTAAGCGTTTCCGCCTCCGCTTAAATATCCTCGGAATTTACTTGTTAAGATGAAAATCAAAGCCGTGATTTTCGACCTCGACGGGACACTGATACATACGAAGCCGGAATACCTGTCGCAGCTGCTTAAGAGATGCTTCGCGGACACAGGCATCGAGCCCAGCTACGAGAACGTCGAGAGGCTTTGGTTCGGCCTCGAGAAGGACAGGATAGTCTCGGAGCTCGGCGGCAACCCGCTCGATTTCTGGAAAAAATTCATAGACTACGACACCATCGACGAGAGGACGAAGCACCTGGTCCCTTACGAGGACATCCGCGTCGTTAAAAAGCTCGCCGAGAACGGCACCAAGGTCGGAGTAGTGACCAACGCCGTCTTCCACATGGCGCACCACGAGATAGACATCCTCCGCGAGCACGGCATCCAGTTCGACGCAATCGTGGTCGCTTTCGACAAGGACCTGAACATGATGGTGAAGCCGAAGCCGAGCCCCGAGGGTATCGAGGAGTGCCTGAAAATACTCGGCGTCGCTGCTGCTGACGCCGTATTTGTCGGCGACACCCCGGAAGACGCGGAAGCGGCAAGGGCCGCGGGCGTGCTGAGCGTCCACATCGACAGGGGCGAGCACTCCATAAAAGTAGGGGCTGACATAAGGATAAAATCACTCGATGAAATACTCGGAATAGTCGAAGACAGGGCGTAAGCAATAAAGAAATCTAGAAATACTAACGAAGACAATCTGACGATTGAAACTAAAGCCTTCCTTTCGTCTTAATGGAATGAAAAAAATGAAAATACTTGTAACAGGCGGCTCGGGGTTCATAGGCTCGCACGTCGTTGACAGGCTCGCGCAGCAGCACGAGGTGGTAGTTCTTGACGCAAATGTGCCGAGAAACAGCAAAGCCAGGTTCGTGAGCGGCGACATAAGGAGCGAGGACGACGTTCGCATTGCTGCCCAGGGATGCAAGGCAGTCTTCCATCTCGCCGCGATAGCGCAGGCGCGCAACGCCGACGAGGACATGATGTACAAGGTGAATTATCTCGGCTCGAAAAACGTCTTCGACGCCGCCGAGAAAGCCGGGGCCAAAATCATCTTCGCGTCGTCCGCGGCAGTGTACGGCAACGCGCCCGTGCCCTTGAAGGAACAGATTTCATGCAGGCCGATTTCTTACTACGGCAACACCAAGCTCAAGGCGGAGCAGTTGCTGAAGGGCAGCGACGCGTTCGTAGCAAGGCTGTTCAACGTCTACGGGCCTTACAACGAGACAGGAGTCATCAACGTATTCTGCAGGAAAATGATGAGATACGAAGAGGTGCCGCTGATCGGAACCGGGACGCAGACGCGCGACTTCGTGTACGTCTCGGACGTCGTCGACGCGCTGCTCCTCGGACTCGAACACGCGGGCATATACAACGTCGCGACCGGCAAGGAAACGTCGGTGCTCCAGGTCATCGACACCATCGAGAGGCTGACGAGGTACAAGCCGAACATAAAGAGGCTTCCGCCGAACCCGTTCGATCCCGCCGAGAGCGTCGCTGATATAACGAGAATAAGCGGCCTCGGATGGAAGCCGAAGACGGACTTGAAAACAGGAATAAGGCTCGTCCTCGAGAGCATGGGCGAGAAGTTCGAGCATATTTGAAACTTTCAGAAGATTTCAATCTGTTCGAACAATAGGTTCCCAATACTTAGAAGCTCCAACTTCCTCAGCTAATGATAGATTATAATCAGATTATTCCCAGCTTTCTCTTCAGCAGGTACAAGAAATTCCTCACGCCGTCCCAGACACCGACGCCTTTGACATACACAGGCGACCTGACGGGCACGCTGGCTGTTTTCAGCTTCAGCCTGCCCACTTCGTAAACAATGTCCACGGCGATTTCGTATCTGCTCGCCTTAAGGCGCATTTTCTCCAGAGCGCTCCCCCTTATCGCGCGGAATCCCGACTCGGTGTCCTTCAGCGACGTCCCCGCGACAAGGTTTGTCGCCGCGTTGAGAAAAAAATTCCCGAACCTTTTCACGAACGGGTATCTTGACAAGTCCCGCCTGCCTATAACGAAGTCGCAGCTGCGGATTTCTTCCAGGAACTTCGGGATGTCGTCGGGGTCGTGCTGGCCGTCGGCGTCCAACGTTATGACCACGCCGCCCCGCATTTCCAGGGCTTTCGCGAACCCTGTGCGCAGCGACGTTCCGAGACCGCCGTTGGTTTCATGCCTGACCACGACAGCCCCGGCTTTTCTTGCACGCTCCGCTGTCATGTCTTTCGAGCAGTCGTCGACAACAATCACGCTGCCATACTTTCTAGCGTTCCTGACCACGGAAGCTACGCTTTCTTCCTCGTTGTATGCAGGAATCACTATGGCAACTTCAGCATTCATAGAAGTTCCTTCGGCAGAAATTATAAAAAGCAGCTACTTGAAAACGAATTTCTTCTTCACGCGCTCGTTCAGCACGCCAAGGGATTTCAGGTATTCCATGAGCGCTATGCGGGAAATTTCCGACTCTTTCATGCCGAGGCGCGACGAGACCTTCTTCAGCAGCTTGTGCGTCTCCTCAGGCAGCTTGTATCTGACGTAAGCCATTATCCCACAAGGACATAATAATGCTCATAGATATTTAAGGACGAAACCGGAAATGGACTTATGGAGAAAAAATTCATCGCCGTTTACATCACTGCCAGAAACGTCAAGGAAGCGGAAAAAATAGCAGGCGTGCTGCTGGAACAGCGGCTCATAGCGTGCGCGAACATCATGCCGATACGCAGCGCATACTGGTGGAAAGGGAAAATAGAAAAACACGGCGAGGCGCTGCTGATAGCGAAAACGAGGAAAAGCCTGTACAAAAGAATACTGACGGCAGTGAAGAAGAACCACAGCTATTCTGCGCCGTGCGTGAATGCCTTGCCAATAACGGCAGCCAACCCCGATTACCTGAGATGGGTGGAGAAAGAGACGAGGAATTAGCTGAATGACGATGCCATAATTCCTACCATTATTTTTCCGCGGAACTCGTATCTTATTTCCTTGAGGGTGCGGCCCCTTTGCATTTTTAATATTCTGTACCAGCCGTCTTTTCCGTCTCTGCTGTATTCCGCCATCATAGCTTCGCAGGCACTGCCAAAACCAGCTGTCTCAGCAACCAGCTTTCCTGCGGGATTTAAGATTCTGTACATGCGTTTCAAAGCGCTTTTGCATATTAGCTTTTTATACGTCGCATAGTAAATCAAAGCGGTAATGATGGCAGGCAGGATGATTGTTTTCGAGGGGCTTGACGGGTCGGGAACGACGACGCAGGCAACGCTTCTCCGCAACTATTTCCTGAACAAAGGCAAGGACGCGTTTTTGACTAAAGAGCCGACGGACGGCGTCATAGGCGGCATGATAAAGGCCGCGCTGCGAAAGGAATGGAAGACGACGCCCTTCACGCTGCAGATGCTCTTCGCCGCGGACCGCTCGCACCACATATCCACGGAAATCGAGCCGCTCCTGAAGAAAGGGAAAATAGTCATATGCGACCGCTACATCCTCAGCTCCTACGCTTACGGCTCCCTGGACGTCTCGCTGCAGATCCTGAAGCAATTGAACGCCTACTTCCGCAAGCCGCACATGACCTTCTTCATCGACACGCAG
>JACQIH010000082.1 GCA_016198625.1 Candidatus Aenigmatarchaeota archaeon | reverse complement strand
TATGTTCGATCCAAAGAGAAAGGAGAACCCCATGAAAAGAGAATGCGGCTGGTACATGATGAAATTGCTTATCTACTTCGGTAAAGCAGGGCGCGCCACTGAGATTTTATTGCAGGACATAAATTCTCCTAGACGCGAGAGTGGAACAGTGAAACTGCTTGGAGATCTGAGAGAAAAAAGAGCTCTTCCGACTTTGATGAGGCTTCTCGAAACAGAAAATACTGGACAGCTCGAGGATACTTTCTACGCTATAAGAAGGATAGCAGAGCGTATGCGTGCAGAAAATCCAGATCCCGAATACAAGGCCTGGAGTCGTTCGGTAATGGAGAAAATGTTCCAGGCAATAACAAAACGTGGATATTACGAAGATCCTTTCGGTAATAATGCATTTGAGGCTGTCCGGGATTTTTCGCTAATCGCAAACGCGTCAAATTACGCTGCTCTTGCTATGAAGGAACTTCTAACAGAAAGATCTTATAGCTGGTTACCTGAGAGCCGCTTCGTCTATTTGGTAATCTTAGGCGGCAATTCCGGACAGAAAAGGCAGCTTTTAAGATTTTTGGCAGGTTCTTGGAGAAGATCGGGGACTTTAGAGTCAAGGGAAATAGCTGGTTACCTTTATGTTTTGGCGAAAAATGGTGACAGAAAATTGCAGACAGATGTTGCAGCTATGTTTTACAGTACCGTCATTGGAGGAGTGGCGGACTGTTTTAAAAGAGACGTTTCTTTGCACAGGCTCCAGAATATGGCAGAACGAATTTCTCCCCGTTTTAGGGAAGACTGGAACAAAGCGATTAAAAGCAGAGCCGGTTGCTTTCGAATTTAGTTATTCATGATTGGAAAATGTTTCTTAAGTCTTCCCTTTTATTTATCACCTATGCGCGTCGAGGAGCTCGGTTTTCCGCAGCCGCTTGTTGATATCCTGAAAGAGGAGGCCGAAGCGCTGAACCCGCCGCAGGCGGCAGCCGTCCGCGCGGGCCTGCTGGACAGGAAAAATCTGGTCGTGGCTTCGCCGACCGCGTCGGGCAAGACCTTGATAGCCGAGCTCGCGATGCTGAAGAATTTTCTCCGCAGCCGCGGCAAGTGCGTCTATATCGTCCCGCTGCGGGCTCTGGCAAGCGAGAAGTACAGCGAATTCACCGGCAAGTACAGGAAGCTCGGGATGAAAATCGCGCTGTCCATAGGCGACCTGGACAGCGGCGACACGTGGCTCGAGGGATACGATACGATTATTGTGAGCAACGAGAAGATGGACTCGCTCCTCAGGCACGAGGCGGGATGGATCGGCAGCGTTTCCCTGGTTATATGCGACGAGATTCACATGCTCAACGACGTGTCGCGTGGCCCGACGCTTGAGGTTGTTCTCACAAGGCTCAGGGACATGTGCGACGCGCAGTTCCTCGCCCTGTCCGCGACGATAAAGAACGCCGAGGAGATTTCGCAGTGGCTGGAAGCGACGCTTGTAAAAAGCAGTTACAGGCCGATAAAGCTCCACTACGGCGTGGCGTACCCCGACGGCGGCAGCCATGCGATAGAATACGAGGAAAAGGAAAGCATCGTCATCGACGGCGACGAGGCTGAATCTGCCCTGAGCAACGACGTGATCAGGAGGAACAAGCAGGCGTTGTTCTTCGTCTCGACGCGCAGGAGCGCTGAAGCTGCTGCAGAGCGCATCGGCAAGGCCATCCAGCTCAGCGGCGAAGAAAAATCAAGGCTGAAAAAAATATCCGAGGAAGCGCTGCACGCGCTGCCTCATCCGACGAAGCAGTGCAGGCGGCTCGCCTCGTGCCTCGCCAGGGGAACGGCGTTTCATCATGCAGGCCTGGTTGCGGCGCAACGCAGAATAATAGAAGATAATTTCAGGAACGGCGCTGTCAAGATTCTGGCCGCGACGCCGACGCTCGCGTTCGGCATGAACCTTCCCGCGTGGCGCGTTTATATCCGCGACGTCAAGCGCTTCAACGGCTACGGTTCCGATTACCTGCCTGTCCTCGAGGTCCAGCAGATGGCAGGCCGCGCGGGGCGCCCGAAATACGACAAGGAAGGCGAAGCCGTGCTCGTGGCAAAAACCGAGCATGAAAAAGACGAGCTGAAAGAAAGATACATCCGCGGCGAGCCGGAGCCGATATATTCCAAGCTCTCCGTGGAGCCCGTGCTGCGCACGCACGTCCTCTCGATAGTCGCCGGCAAGGCGGCGAACAGCAGGAACGAGCTACGCGAATTCTTCTCGAAGACATTTTTCGCGCACCAGTACGGAGACATCGACGAGGTCATGAAGAAGGTGGAAAAAATCCTCGCAGAGCTTGAGAGCTACAGCTTCGTGGAGATCGGCAAGGAGCCGTTCATCCTCAACGATTTCGTCCCGGCTTTTGCTCTTGACAAGGACTACAGGGTCAAGGCGACGCGCGTCGGCAGGCGCGTCAGCGAGCTGTACATCGACCCGCAGTCAGCTTTCCGCATAATCGGTAGCATGAAGCCGGCGAGCGATTTCCAGTATATCCTGGCCGTAGGCAAGTGCCTGGAAATGCAGCCCGCCCTGCGCGTGAAAAGCGGCGAGACTGAAAGCATCGAAAAGGAGATCGAGCGCTTCGGCGTGACCGCGCCCGACGTATGGGACGTCGATTACGAGGAGTTCATGGAGCTGTTCAAGACGGCGCTGATGTTCAACGACTGGATGAACGAGAACGGCGAGGACGCGCTCATGAACAGGTACGGCATAACCCCCGGCGAGCTGCACACCCGCATGACAAACGCCGAATGGCTTTTCTACGCCGCGAAGGAGCTTGCACTGGTGCTGCACAAGCGCGGCATAGCCAGCAGGTTCAACAGGCTGCGCCTCCGCGTCAGGCACGGCGTGAAAGAAGAGCTGCTGAGGCTGATAAAACTGAAGGGCGTAGGCCGCGTCCGTGCGCGTTTGCTTTTCAGGAACGGCATGAAGAGCCCTGCCGACATGAAAAAGAATCCGGAAAGGATTGAGATATTGCTGGGCAAGGGCGTTGCACGACAGATACTAGAAGAGCTGTCCCGGGCTTAAAGAAGCACTTTCGAGAGCGTCAGCAGAATGCCCGCGGCGAAAATCAGAACAGCACCGAGCATGACTTTTTTGACGATGCTGACATCCTTGATTTCCCTGAAATAAAACAGGCCCCACAAAACTCCGACAAGCAGTCCGAGCTGAGTCAGCGGCGCCCCGATGGCAAGGCCGAGGAACAGTATCGCGTAAAGCGTGGTCAGCATGCCTATGGACCACATTATTCCGGAAACCAATGCCGGCTTCGCCTCCTCCGTTTTCATCTTCCTGACCTTCAGCGCAAACAATGATATGCAGCTCAGCAGGATTCCGAAGCCCATCGGGAACAGGAACTGGCTCTCGGGAAGCGCGCCCAGCTTGAAAAGGAACGCGGGCGTGCTGAAAAGTATTCCTGCCGCGAAAGCGTACCCGAGCCCGAGAGAATCAGCTTTTTCGTCGCCTCTGCTCCGCGACACTAGAAATATGCCGAGGATGAACACGGCGATTCCGGCGGCGCCGATTATGAAATTGAGGGGCTCCCTGAAATACAAGGTCCCCTGTGCAAAGTTCGAGACGAGGACTATGCCCATCGGTATTGCCGTGGCTTTCGCCAGCCCTATCCTGCTTATCGAGAATATCTGCAGCATGTTCCCGGCGCTCCACACGAGGCCCGCGGCAAGCCCGAAATAGTTGAGCGCGAGGGGGAATCCCAGCAGCAGCGAGAATGCGACGGAAGCGAGAAAAATCGCGGCGTACATGAAGGCGCTGTAATGGAGCATGTCGGGGTTCTTTACCTTCTTCAGCGGCACGAACTGCGAGCCGAACATGGCGGCGGAAACAAGCGCAGCGGCGACGCCGAGCTCCAGCGACATGATTTTAATTGGAACATTTTCCTTTTAAGATTATGCCGCCAGCTTCTATTTTTCCATGAACTCGTTGAACTGCTCCATGATGCCTTCCCTGCCCTCGAAATCGCCGAGCGCGGCGGACAAGCCGGCCAGGGAAAGTTTTCTCTTGCGGAGGAACTTCACTATAGCCGCCGGCGTGCATTTCTTCTTTATTGCCGAGCGCGGCGGCAGGGAATTCTTCAGGGACATGTAGTAGTAGATGGCCATGGCGACGTCCCGCGTCGCCGCTCCTTTCACTTTTTTCTTCACTTCCTCGGCGAACTCCCCGGCCTTCCTCATGAAGTACATGTCGTCCTCGTAGAACTGGTAGTACGGGCCGACCTCGCTGTTGATGAACTTCTTCGTGTGCCAGCTCGGCGGGCAGAAGTCGTAGCCGAGACCGATTGAGTGAAGCCATATGATTATCTTCGTGTATTTTATGTTCGCGACGTCCTCGTTCTTCGCCAAGCTCTCTATGAATTCCCACGTCCTTTCCTTCGTGCCCAGCTCCGCGGAGAATTTTTCCGGTGACAGCTTCTCGAAGAATCTCGCGGCGCCCTTGATTGACGAGCTCGTGCGGAACAGGTCCTTCCTGAACTCTTTCAGCATGGCAGCGATTTCAGGGTCCTTGATCCTCTGGAGCCTCTCGGTTACCAGCGCCCCGGCCTCCTCGCGCCAGTCCTCGCCGCTTTTCTTCAGCACATCCTGCAAGCCGACCAGCCCCCTGCTCGCCAGCATGCCGATGATAAAGTGTATTTCAGGCTCGGACCGCTTCCCGCCCATGAACACGACGAAAAGGAATTTTTCCCACATCTCCTCGAGCGTTTTTGCCTGCGCCGGCCTGTCCTTCGCGGCGAGCGCGACCAGTTCCTCGAATCCCTTCGGGGCGGGCATCTTTACCACTTGTAACGCAGTTTTATTAGCTTTCCGCGGCCGGCTGCTCTCCTTTTAAATTCGCAGCGCCTGATATTCTGTTCGTCAGGGCCTGTAGTCTAGCTTGGCAAGGGGAGAACTTGTCTCTCTGTAATATCCTTGAAAGGGATGAGGATACAAGGAGATCTTCGAAAAGCGGAGCTTTTCGAAACCTCGGAGAACTTCATGTTCTCCGCAGAGAACCGTCAGGTTCTTCTCCTGTAAAGATTCGGGCTTCGGGTGACCCTTTTTCTTGGAAGAAAAAGCGTCAATGGAAAAAGAACGTATTACGGAAAGGGGTCAGAACCAGTCCGCGGCGGGAGTTCAAATCTCCCCGGGCCCACTCAAATCATTAACTTAATCTACCGCATTGAGGACAAAGACGCCGTTTTATTGTTGGCATAGGAGACATACGAGATTTGCATATTGGACACTTTGTTGGATTTAATTTGTATTTGTTTGCTAGTTTCATTCTTCTTTTTTCTCCCCATAAAGGAACTTGATTTGAATATACTTCGGAACAAATAGGGCACAGAACTAAAGGATTCTTTTGGTTAAATTTGTATCCACATTCGCATGTGTTATTTCGATTTCGAGATTCAGCAATAGGTATAAGAATCTCAAGAGATTCCTTGAATTTCTGATAAATGTTCCATAGCATTGGCATATCTAACATCACTCCGCCTTCAGCACGACAACATTGTTCTCCTTCGTCAGCTCGTCGCCGTCGTACCTGGCTTCCACTTTTATCTCGTCTATCCGCTGGCGCGTCGGCAGCAGCGACGTCGCTTTCAGCGCGTAGCCCGTGTCTATGTCGCCCGCCTCTTCCGCGTGGGCCTGCTTGCCGTTGATGTAAATCGCAAGCGTTACATTTTCCGCCAGCTTGGGTCCCTCGTTGATTATGTCCGCTTCGACCTTGACGGCAGCGCCCTGCATCGACGCGGCGGCGCTGCTCACCGCCAGGTCGGGCTTGTAGTTCTTGTATATTTCCTTGACATCGTGCACGATTTCGCTGACGTTGTTCGTCAGGCATCCGAACCTCGGCCACATGACGCTGTTGCGGGCCGCGGAATGGCCGAATCCGAGGACATGCCCGAGCTCGTGCATCGCCAGCGTGTATGACGT
>JACQIH010000088.1 GCA_016198625.1 Candidatus Aenigmatarchaeota archaeon | reverse complement strand
GAAGAGCGCTCCGTCGAGGAGCTGCTCCGCAGCGGCTTCGTCGTTCTGGACAAATGGCAGGGCCCGACGTCGCACGACGCCGTCGCGAGCGTGAAGAAGATTCTCGGGCTGAAGAAGACAGGGCACGCAGGAACGCTGGATCCTGCGGTGAGCGGCGTTCTGCTGGTCACGCTGGAAAACGCTTGCAAGGTCATACCTGCGCTGCAAGGCCTGGACAAGGAATACGTCGGCGTGATGCACCTGCACAGGGAAGTCGAGGCGAAAAAGCTAAGCGAAGTCGTGAAAAAATTCGTCGGCGACATCAGGCAAAGGCCTCCGGTCCGTTCTGCTGTTGCAAGGAAGGAAAGGAAAAGAAGGGTCCATTCTTTTGAAATACTGGAAATAAACGGCAAGGACGTATTGTTCAAAACATCCGTGGAGGCGGGAACCTACATCCGCGTCTTGTGCCACGACATCGGCAAGCTTGCCGGCGGCGCGCACATGGCCGAGCTGAGGAGGACGAAGTCTGGCGACTTTGGCGAGGAGCGCGTGGTGAAGATGCATGAGCTTGCTGACGCCTACGCTTTCTGGAAAGAAGGCAGGGAAAGCAGGATACGCGACTACGTGATGCCAGTCGAAGCCGCAGTGGAGCACCTGGGAAAAATAGCGATAAAGGACTCGGCTGTCTTCTCCGTCACAGGCGGCACGCCCCTTTACACGCAGGGCGTAGCGAAGGTAACGGAAGGCATAAGCAGGGACGACATGGTAGCGGTCATGACGCTCAAAGGCGAGCTCGTCGCTTTAGCGAAAGCGGCGATGAGCAGCGAGGAGATGATCCACAGGAAGGGAGCTGCCGCGAAGACAGACCGCGTCGTCATGGAGAAGGGGATTTATCCGAAGGTACGGTAGCATTACGATTGAATTACGGTTTCTAGCAGGGCGAAAATTTATATAATTGGCGAATACCAATTATGGATAAAAGAGGTCCATAAATGCAACCACAAAATGGAGCTTATGAACGTGCATTACCACCGAATGGGTCATTAAGATATGCCTTTTCTACAGGAGATTTTAATCCCTCTCATAGACAAAATAGCCATTATCCAAATGGGAATGTAGATGTTCAAAGAGCACATGAATTCATTTTAGATATTTTGAGAAGACCTTTGCCTAGAAGAATGAAGGGGGCTACTGCTTGCAGGATTTTTATTTAATAAAATCTCGGACATAATCTTAAAAAACTCCTTCTGCAATTATTTCACATGCTCAAGAAAGAACTCCTCGACATACTGGCGTGCCCGAAATGCAAGGGCGACCTTGATTACGACAGGAAGAAGAACAGGCTGATCTGCAAAAAATGCAGGCTCAGGTTCCCCGTACTGGAAGGTGACATACCCGACATGCTTATCGAGGACGCGGAGAAGTTCTGACTAATTCTTTAATATTTTTAATAATGGAATGAGGGTAGAGGGAGAGAACCACAGGTTCTACTCCCCTGCCGAGATCGCGTAACTTGGTATCGCGCAAATCGAAAGAGCGTATGCCTGGAAAGCTTGTGCCCGAAAGGGCTTGAGGGTTCAAATCCCTCTCTCGGCGCTTTCAATCCTTTCTTAAAAAGAAAGCGTTGACGAAAAGAAAAATTTATTTTATATCTTCAGCGCTAGTAAATGAAAGCATGGCCATTGAGATTCTGTTCAGCGTCGCCGTGCTGCTTATTTTTGCGAAGATTTTCGGCGAGATTGCCGAGCGCCTGAAGATGCCCTCCCTCGTAGGAGAGATAATCGGAGGCGCCGCGGCAGGGGCGATGAATTTCGTCTCCCCCAGCCCGCTGCTTGCAGAACTTGCGGGACTCGGCATGCTCTTTGTCGTCTTTCTGATAGGGCTCGGCACTAACATGGAGGAGCTTAAAGGCAGAATCAGGCAGGGAGGAAGCTTGGCCGCAATGGGCGCAGTCCTTTCTTTCATCGCGGGATTTTTTGTCGGATACTACGCTTACGGTCTGGCGACGGGAATCGTCCTCGGGATCGTGCTGGCGGCTACAAGCAGCCAAATCGCGCTGCGGGCCGTATCTTCGGTGGGCGAACTCCATTCGAAGGCAGGGAAAATGATAATGAGCGCGGCAGCGGCCAACGACATCATCAGCATGGTTGCCATCGCGACCGCGGCCGCGTATTTCTCGTTTCCCGGCGAGATATGGAAGGTCGCGACGATCTTTCTCGGCCTGTCGCTGCTAATTGCCGTGATTCTCGCCTTGGCAAAAAGCGCCGGGAAGCTTCTGCGGCTGGTCGAGGAAATACACGACGACCAGTTCGTTGTCGCCGGAGCGCTCGTCGCGCTGTTCCTGCTGTCTTACGCCACGCAGTCTGCTGGCATCGCAGCCGTGGGAGGAGCTTTTGCCGCGGGCCTCCTGCTCAGCAGGACGCCGCTGACCGAAGGCGTGATACAGCCGAAAATAAAAACAGTCGCGAACGGATTTTTCATCCCGCTATTCTTCGCGTATCTTGCCTTGCAGCTCGATTTCGGCGTGCAGCTGCAGCTCGTGGCGCTGATGCTGCTACTCGGGGTAGCGGCCAAATTCGCCGGCTCGTGGCTGCTCGGCGCATATTACGGTCTGCGCGGCCGCGAAAGAATCACTGCCGGCGCGGCTTCGCTTCCGCGAGGAGAAATCTCCATAATAACGGCGTACATCGCCGCGGCTGCCGGCGCAATAAGCGCGCAGGCATTCACGGCCGTGGTCATGTTCTCCCTGCTAAGCATCGTCCTGACTTCTGTGATTTTCCACTTTTGGCTGAAGCAATGGTAGGGTTTTAAAGTCTTGTGCTGGAAAGATTAGCTGTTCAAATTTCCATGAGTTAACGAGCTGATACGATGGGACTTAGACCCGGAAGGAGCTACAGAAATCTGCAGAGGCCCTACACGAGGCAGAGCATACGCGTGCCCAAGAAAGGCTACGTGAAGGGAGTGCCGAAGCCGAAAATCACCGAATTCCAGCTGGGCACCAAGGGCGACTACGATTTGAAGCTGTTTCTCGTGGCGGAGCGCAGCGTGCAGATAAGGCACAACGCCCTAGAATCCGCGCGCATCATGGCAGTGCAGACACTGGAGAAGAAGCTGGGCAAGGGCGCTTCCTATTTCCTCCGCATCCGCGTCTATCCGCATCAGGTGCTGCGCGAGAACGCGATGGCGACAGGAGCGGGCGCGGACAGGTTCCAGTCGGGGATGCGCGCCAATTTCGGAAAGCCCATAGGCACCGCCGCGAGGGTGATGAGCGGCCAGAAGATAATGGAAATACACGTGAACGCCGCCGGGACCAACGTGGCGAAAAGCGCGCTCAAAAAAGCCGGATACAAGCTGCCGACGCCGACGAGGGTCATCGTGGAAACGAAATAATTTTTTCTCGCTTTCAGGGCTGCTGTTTATATTTTTATTGCATGAAATGCAGTCAATACAACATGGAACTGAAGGTTCCATGTGTACACAAAGACCTTTGGTCTTTGTTGTACTACGGCTTTTAAGCCGTTTAACTTCTGCATTTCTGCAAAAATACTACGGGCTTTAGCCCGTAGATATTTAT
>JACQIH010000081.1 GCA_016198625.1 Candidatus Aenigmatarchaeota archaeon | reverse complement strand
CCCGCAGGAATCCAAGGAAAAGGAAGGCTGGATACACTTCTCAAAGCCGCGCGACCAGCTGACTGAAGACGAGAAGAAGCAGTACGACGAATGGAAGGCGAAGTACGGCATAAAGCACAGCTGAGCTATTCCTCGAAATCAAAATCAAAGTGCGGCAACGCCCTTATTTCGGAATCCTCTGACCATTTCTTATTGACTTTCTTCATTATTGCTACAAGCTCCGTCTTGACAGACTTGTTCCACAAACTAACGGACTTGTCGATGAATTCGGCTTCTTTATCCCTTTCCTTTGTAAGCCCTACAAGCCCGTTCGTGCTTGCGTGCGTCATTATCCTGCTTACCAGCTTCGCCATATTTTTCTTTTCCTTCTGGCTGAAGGCATCGCTCTCATTCACGTTTATCAGATAGCCCGGATTCGGTACCAGCAGGCTATGGAGATAATTGACCCATGCCATGTACGTATCCACGATGCGCGAGCATACCTGCCTCGAGAGCTTGCCGCTCACGTAATTCTCCTTTGAAATGAAATCGCGGAGAAAAAATATGCTGTCAAGCTCTTCAAGAGTCACTTTGAAGCCCAGCTCTTTCCTCATCGCCATGAAGTCCTTCTCGAACTGCCTTATCAGGGCGGTTTTCTTCATAAGCAGACATTCGGAAGATAATCTTCTTAAAAACTTCCGGTGATAATATCCTATGGACAAGATTGCCGTTCTTGACTTCGGCGGGCAGTACTGCCATTTAATTTCCCGCCGCATAAGGGATTCCGGCGTTTATTCTGAGGTCCTGCCGAACGATTTGCCTGCGGATGAGTTGAGAAAAATCGAGGGCCTGAAAGGCATAATATTCTCGGGCGGCGCCGCGTCCGTTTACGACGAGAACGCGCCGTCCTGCAGCAAGGAGCTTCTCGAACTTGGGGTACCTGTCCTGGGCATATGCTACGGCCACCAGCTCGTGGCGCACATTGGCGGCGGCGCGGTTGTTAAGGGCGGCGCGGGCGAGTACGGCGTCACCGAAATGAAAGCCGGCGAAGGCGCGCTTTTCGCGGGGCTGGACGAAGCCCAGAAGGTCTGGATGAACCACAGGGACGTTGTGATGAAGCTTCCCGAGGGCTATTCCGTGACCGCGTCAACAGCGCATTCGCCCGTGGCGGCCTTTGAGAACCCGTCAGCGAAGATATACGGCGTCCAGTTCCATCCTGAAGTAACGCATACGCTGAACGGCTCAAGAATCCTGGAAAACTTCGTCTTCGGCGTGTGCGGCGCAAAGAAAGGATGGGACCCGACGAACATCATTTCGGGGATTGAAGACGAAGCGAAGGCGGCAATAGGACCGAGAAAGGCACTCATCGCCCTCTCAGGCGGCGTTGATTCCGCGACTGCTGCCGTACTTGTCGGCAAGGCGATAGGCGGGAACCTGACCGCCGCATACGTCGATACTGGGCTCATGCGCGAGGGCGAGACGGCATTCATCGGGAAAACATTTTCGCGCTACGGCATGAAGCTGAAAATAATCGACGCGAGCGGCAGGTTTTTCAGCGCGCTGAAGGGCGTGACGGATCCTGAGGAAAAAAGGAAGATAATAGGCTCGCTTTTCATAGATATTTTTGACGAAGCCGCCGGCGAAGCAGGCGCCGAAGTTCTTGTCCAGGGCACCATATATTCGGACAGGATAGAGAGCGGGATAACAAAGCATTCCTCGCGCATAAAGTCGCACCACAACGTAGGGGGCCTGCCCGAGAACATGCGCCTGCAGGTGTATGAGCCGCTTCGCGATCTCTACAAAGACGAGGTGCGCAGGATAGCTGCGGAACTCGCTTTGCCTGAAGAGATAACGAAGCGGCACGTGTTTCCGGGCCCGGGACTTGCCGTGAGAGTCCTCGGCGAAGTGACGCCCGGGAAAGTCGCCGTTGTGAGGAAAGCTAGCAGCATAATCGAGCAAGAGCTTGCCGAAGGCGGGCTGCACGACAAGGTCTGGATGGCCTTCGCTGTCCTGCTGCCTGTGAAAAGCGTAGGAATCCAGGGCGACGAAAGGAGCTACAAGTATCCCGTCGTGGTGCGGATTATCGAATCGAAGGACGCCATGACAGCGAACTTCGCCAGGATTCCATACGAAGTGCTCGAGAGAATCTCGACGAGAATCACGAATGAAATCGCCGAAGTGAATCGCGTCGTCTACGACCTCTCCAACAAGCCGCCCGCGACGATGGAATGGGAATGAGGAAGATTCTTAACGATTTTAAAGTTAGAACCGCATTAGCTTAGAAGATAATCCATGCTCCCCAAGTTCGTCATCTACAACACGCTTTCCCGAAAAAAAGAGGGCCTGCAGCCCTCCGAGGGCAGCCTTGTCCGCATATACACGTGCGGTCCTACCGTTTACGACTTCGCGCACATAGGCAACCTGCGCACCTACGTTTTCGAGGACGCCCTTGTCCGTGCGCTTGAATGGCTGGGGTTTGAAACTTTGCGCGCCATGAACAT
>JACQIH010000085.1 GCA_016198625.1 Candidatus Aenigmatarchaeota archaeon | reverse complement strand
CCTACGAAGCGCATAATTTTGTCAGGAAATCAAACAGCGGCAAGAACCATATACCGTTCCAGGGCATCGTAGCCCCGATAATCGCCCTGGTCTTATTCGAGATGCTGATGTTCGCGGCAGGAGTGTTTTCATGAAGGCAAGCAAGTCCGCAAGAAGTAGCAAGGGAAATGAGGATAGAAGGAGAAAAACCGTTTCTAATAATATTTCTAAAAAGGGAATGAGGGTAGAGGGAGAGAACCGTAGGTTCTCCTCCTCTAAAGGCGACGTAACCAAGGCGCAGGACCTGGCGCTAGCTGTGACGAACCTGATAAGCCTCGAGGAGCATCTTGCCTTCACGGCCATGAAAACGGGGAACGGTGATTTTTACGAGATGGCCAGGGCGGTGAGAAAGATAAGAATCATGTGCCTCCGCAACCTGATAGGCGAGCCGGCGGGCGAATTGTGGTGCTCGTCGAAGCACGCGCTGTCGGCCATGATGCGGCTTTTCGAGGTCGCGAGCAAGGAAGAAAGCGCGAAATGCGAGGAGTATATGAAAGCGGCCTTTGATTTGTATCAGCTCTTCTGGCTTTTCAAGGAGATAGGAAACCATGGAACTAAAGCTAAAGCGGCTAAAATCAAAGCTAGATAAAGCGATAAAGAACGCGCTGCAATGCTGCTACGAGGAATGATAGGAATGAAAAAAATTCACATCGCGCTTATCGGATTGATGGCTGTCGCGCTGGTCGCGGGGCTTGTCGTGACGTTTTCGGGCAAAGCTTCGGGCGGCATTCCTGCTTACGCGACAAGGCATCCGCTGGTAAAGGAAGCCTACATGTTCGCCGTGGAAAATCCCGGCGCGCTTGACGGCGTTAATTGCTACTGCGGCTGCATGCACCATCCCCATGACGGGCGCGTTCACAGCCGCGGGCTGCTCGACTGTTACAGAACCGCGGACGGAGGTTTTGACCGCCACGCGAGCGAGTGCGACATGTGCATCATGGACGCCCTGCAAGTCAAGGAGATGACCGCGCAGGGAAAGACGAAGGATGAAATAAAAAGATACATAGACGGGAAGTATACGTGAAACTTTTTCCAAAAAAGTTTCATCAAAAATATCTGATACTATGAAAATGAAAAAGGCGAGAAGAAGGAACGGGATTTTCAGCTGGATAGGCTCCGCCTCGGGCACGGGCGCGATAGCCGGCGCCCACAACGTATGCCACGCACTGTGCCAGGGCTTTGTTCTTTTCATGGCGCTGTTCGGGATAGCCGTATCCTCGACCGCCCTGATGTTCCTCGAGGACTACGCGCCGTATATGTGGTCCATCGGGCTTCTCTTCCTGACGGTGTCGGCGTACTTCTTCATCGCGAAGGGTCGCGGCTCGCAGAAGCTGCTGCTCGCGAACGCCGGGATACTCCTGGCAGGCGTGCCTTTCAGGCAGCTCGATGACTACTCGACGGCGTTCCTTGCTGCAGGCGGCATAATGATAACAGCCAGCATTTTCCTTTACCTGAGCGAAAAAAATTTCCTGGGAATTCTGTCGAAAAACGAGAGGCGATGAAATGAAAAACAAGGACATACTTACGTACGTTCTGGCAGGTGCCGTAGTCGTGCTTGTCGCGGTCCTGGTGTGGTCGCTCGTACAGCCGGCGTCCAGCTACTACGGCGCCGATTATGAGCGCGCGAAGCAGAGCGAGCTTCCGGACAAGTGCGCGACGCCGTCCGGCTACACCGATGCGCAGTGGCGGGAGCACATGGGCCACCACCCGGACCAGTACGAAGGATGCCTTTGACGAGAGGATTAATATGAAGAAACAAGCCGCATATATTGCCGCAACGCTTGTCGCGCTTGCCGTGATTTATCTGGCACTGTTCAGCAAGCCCTCCTACGAGCCTGGGGAGATGCAGGAGCACATAAGGGGCAATCACAACGCTCCTGTCGTTATTGTCGAGTTCAGCGACTTCCAATGTCCCTACTGCGGCGCGGTCCAGCCGACTTTGAAGCAGCTGATGCAGGAATACCCCGATGATGTCAAGCTGATTTACCGGCATTTCCCGCTGCCGAGCCATGCTTATGCCATGAAAGCCGCTGAGGCATCTGAATGCGCGTCGGACCAGGGAAAGTTCTGGGAATACCACGACATGCTTTTCGGGAACCAGAACAGGCTTGACTTAAGTTCGCTGAAAGAATATGCGGCTCAGATCGGCCTGAATTCCACGTCCTTCAATTCTTGCCTGGACAGCGGCGTCATGTCGCAGCGCGTCAAGTTCGCGCAGGAAAGCGGCATCGAAAGGGGCGTCAGCGGGACGCCGACGTTCCTGATAAACGACAGAATGCTTTCAGGCAACCAGCCTTACAACGTGTTCAAGTCAGCCGTGGATGGGGAGCTGGAAAAAGTTAAATGAAAATCGGCGAGCCTGATGATTTGCATCGCAGCCCTGATAGTTCTAGGCATTCTCGGCATTTTTTCTGTGAAATATCGCGTCCTTGCGCGAGAAGCGCTTGACTGCGTGCTTAACCGGATTAAGCTGCGCGAGTGCGAATCCGGCTTTGACAGGAAGGCGAAAATGTCAGTTTTCAAAAAACTATCATGGTCGCCGCGGCTGGCTCGCTTCTGGTACGGCCGCTTTGAGCTTGTTTCATGGGCTTTCGTGATTTTGTTCTTCGCCGGCCTGTATTTCGCGGTCGGCGGAATCTACAATCTTATCATATACGGAACGTGCGACCCGGCGACGGGGCAGTGCATCCTTGCGAACATTGCAAAGTGACCGAGAATCAGTACCTTCTTCTGCCGAAATGCCTGCGGCCGCCGT
>JACQIH010000008.1 GCA_016198625.1 Candidatus Aenigmatarchaeota archaeon | reverse complement strand
TCATTAAAAGAAACGCTTAAACATTACATATTTAAGCATCAGATGCAATTTTATTCAATTCAAATTTTTGTAAAGGTAATGTGGTAAAATGGCTGAGGATTCAATAACCCTGAAGAAAAGCACGGTTCAGATTGCCGCCGTTTTTGTCGTCGCGCTGGTAATCGGCTATTTTCTGGGCGGTTATGTAATCAATCCGAAGGGAACAACAACTGTTACGGGAGGAAACAATCCGCCGCCAGGCGCTGACGGCACCGCCCCGAGCAGGGTGCAGGTATCTGCTGACGACGACCCGACGATGGGCAGCAAGGATGCCAAGGTTGTCATGATTGAGTTCAGCGACTTCCAGTGCCCGTTCTGCGGACGTTTCTTTTCGCAGACATTGCCACAGATAGAAAAGGATTACATCGATACAGGGAAGGTTCTTTTTGTTTATAGGGATTTTCCGTTAAGCAGCATCCATCCGAATGCCCAGAAAGCGGCGGAGGCAGCCGAGTGCGCAGAGGAGCAGGGCAAATGGCGCGGAATGCATGACATGCTTTTCAATAACCAGGACAGCTGGGCAGGCCTGGATAACGCTGGCGCAGTTTCAAAATTCAAGGAATACGTAAAATCGCTCGGAGCCAATGAACAGCAGTTCGATTCGTGCTTGGACAGCGGCAAGTACCAGGAAGAGGTCCAGAAGGACTTCAGCGACGGAGCCAACGCCGGAGTGGGCGGCACGCCGACGTTCTTCATCAACGGGATAGAGGTGTCCGGGGCGCAGCCGTTCAGCGTCTTCAAGCAGATAATCGACCAGGAACTCGCGAAGTAAAATGGCTTGGGCAGAGCGGCTTGCTATTCTGGGCAGTTAAAGGAAAATTTTTTATACCCTTGTTGGTTCTACTAATTAAAAGGGGCAAAAATGAAAATCATCAAGATATTGAAAATGCGCAGATATGCATTAATCGCTGCAGTCGCATTCTTGATATTCTCATCCCTTTACGTCTATACACAGGTCCTCGGCATCGTCCAGAATATCGACTTGTGGTTCGTGACGATACCCAGGCTCAATCTGCTGCTTTTCACCATTTTCGCTTCCCTCTTCGCCATAACGGTTTCCTTCCAGGTTTACAACTGGCAGCAGAAAAAGGTGTGCAACGTAAAAAGCGTCGGCACACCTTCTTCCGCCGGCGTGCTCAGCCTTTTCGTCGCCCAGTGCCCGGCGTGCGCGTCGCTTGGCGCGCTGTTCCTGCCGCTGAGCATCACGACGTTCCTCACAAAGTACAGCGTGGCCATCGATTTGCTCAGCATCAGCCTGCTTCTTTTCACCATACATTATCTCGGGGGCTTTAGGAATGAGTGAAAAAATAGCGGTAAAGCGCTCGACTCTACTGAAGATCGCTGTAATAATCGTCTTGGCTTCATCCGCTTATTATTTGCTCAATGTTTCCGGTCAGAAGAAAGATGCGAACCCCTCCCTTCAACAGATTTATAATTCGCTCTCGCCGACAGGCAAAACCTTGTTTTATGAGCAGAGCGCTGGCTTAACCAGAGACGTTGACGCGCGCCTTGTTTATCTCGACAACCTTACGATATCGTGCGGCGGCGTGAAGGTCGAAAACTACGGTCCTAATTCCAACCCGGGCAGCAGCTGCGTGGGTCCCGGCGGCATTCTGAATGCAGACGGCACGGGCCCGAATCTCGGCGGCCAGTGCTGCGGCGCCCTGACGGACGTTGTAGAATACGAAAAGCACCTTGAGGCGATGAAAAAATATTCCTACATCCCCGACAGCCCGCCGGACCATTTCAACGTTTCGGTAGCGCTTGTGAAGAAGCTAATAGTCTACGACCGCGACACGGTTCTGGCGGCGGAGCAGCAGAAGATTTACGACGATGCGATAGCGATGTCAGAAGAAGGTCCCTGCTGCTGCCGCTGCTGGCACTGGTATGTCAATTCCGGACTGGCGAAGGAATTCATAATCGTGTACAACTTCACTGCAGAGCAGGTTGCGCAGTACTGGGACGAGTCGGATATCTGCGACTGACGGATGCTTATAAAATTTTCTAGATAAGAACGAACAAGGCAAGAGAGCTGCATTCTCTTTCCGTCTTAGAGTGATTTAATGGAAGAAAAACATCGCTGTGCGGATTGCGGCAAGGAGTTCAGCAGCGCCGAGGGCCTTGGCCAGCACATGCGCGACAAGCACGCGGCAATGAGCAGCCACGAGCTTAAGGAGCAGCGCCGGCAGGAAAAGGAGGAGCAGCTCAGGAAAGAAAAGGATAAGACGCAGCGCGCAAGGCTGACAAGGAAAATACTCATAGTGGGAGGAGCTTTCCTTCTGCTGTCAGGCCTTGTTTACGTGTTTCTCATTTTAGGCAAGCCGGAAGCCCGTCTTGCCGACGAGGAATATATACTGCAGACCAACCTGCGGACGCACAGCGGCATAAGCATGCATATACATCCGCACCTGGCCATAAAGATAAACGGC
>JACQIH010000080.1 GCA_016198625.1 Candidatus Aenigmatarchaeota archaeon | reverse complement strand
GACGTGCTGACCGTGCCCGCGAACCTTGCAGGCATTCCGCATTTATCAATCAGTTGCGGATTCAGCAACAACATGCCCGTCGGACTGCATCTGCTTGGCGACCATCTCGCCGAGGCAAAGCTCATAGAAACAGCGGCGGCTTTCGAGCGTGAGCAAAAATGAAAAAAGTAATAGCGGAAAGAGAAGTTTTCAAGACTAGCATTTTCACAATAAAAGAAATAGACCTGAAGCTGAAAAACGGCAAAAAAGTTACATTCAGCTTAGTAGAGAAAAAGGATTCTTCCTTGATTGTGCCCATAACCGAGGACGGAAAGTTGATATTGATAAAGGAGTATTTTGCTGCTATCGATGATTGCCAACTTAGCCTGCCTAAAGGCAGGGTTGATTCTGGAAATCCTTTGGAAGCTGCAAACAGGGAGCTTCAGGAAGAGATAGGTTACAAATCAGGCGAGCTTATTCGACTAGGCACTTTGATTGTTTCTCCTGGAAATACAAGGCACAAAACACACGTTTATCTGGCAAGAAAATTGGTCAAAAGCAAACTGCCCGGTGACGAAGATGAAGAAATAGAGTTACTAAAAATTCCCTTTGATAATTTCGAAAAATTCATTGACAAAAAGCAATTGACCGAAGCCAGGGTTATCGCGTCATTATACCTCGCAAGAAGGTACATGAAATCCCGCAGAAAGGTGCTGAAATGAAAATCCGCAACAAACCTGTCATAATGATAGATTTCGGCGGCGTATATTTCAGCCATGGCAGGAGCATGGCAATCAGAAAAATAGCGAAAAAATTCGGAATGCCTGAGAAAAATGTCAGGGAAGTAATGTCAGGGCGCCTCTGGAAAAAACACCACGAGGGAAAAATGAGCAGCGAAGAATACTGGAAAGCCGTTTCAAGGCGTTTGAACGCTCCCGAAGAAAAATGGAAATGGATGGAAAATGCATGGCATTCATCGTACAAGCCGCAGGCAGGGATGAAAAGTCTCGTCAGAAAACTCAGAAAGAAATACCGCGTCGTCGTTCTTTCGGGCAACGTTAAAGAGAAAGTAAGGTTCCTTGAAAAAAGGTACGGCATCGGAAAGGAATTTCACGGGCACCATTATTCCTTTGATTACGGGGTAAGCAAGCCCGACGCGAGATTGTTCAAAAAAGCGGCGAAAAAAATGAGTCTTCGCCCCGCTGACTGCATTGTCGTTGATGACATGGAAAATTTTCTTGAAGGCGTCAGAAAATGCGGCGCGAAAACTATCCTGTTCAAAAACGCACAGCAACTTGAGAAAGAGCTGGAAAATCTGGGTGTCAAAGCATGAAAATCGGCCTTGAAATTCATTGTCAGCTCACCACGCAGACGAAGATGTTCTGCGGCTGCCGCAACGAGTTCGTGAAGGAGCCGAACACTCTGACTTGCGAGACGTGCCTTGGAATGCCGGGCAGCAAGCCGCGCATAAACAGAAAAGCTGTCGAATATGGCATGAAGATTGCGCTAGCCCTTAACTGTAAAATGCCCAAAGAGACGTACTTCTCGCGGAAATCCTACTTCTACCCGGACCTTTCCAAGAACTACCAGATAACGCAATATGACATACCTCTTGCGCAGGGCGGCTGGCTCAAGATCGGCGACAAACGGATTGAAATCCGGAGGATAAACCTGGAAGAGGACCCTGCGCGCCTCGTACATATAGGGACGTCTGGCGACGTCAGCCGCAGCGGCGTGTCTGATTACGTTTTGGTGGATTACAACCGGAGCGGGGTTCCGCTATGCGAGATCGTCACGGAGCCGGACTTTGTTGATGCCAAAGAAGTGAGGATTTTCCTTGACAAGCTTGGCAGCATCCTGCAGTATCTGGGCGTTTTTGACCCTAACATAGAGGGCTCGATGCGCGTTGATGCGAACATATCCGTGAAGAAAGAGCGCGTGGAGGTGAAAAACATAACGGGCTTCAGGGACGTCGAGAAGGCGCTGAACTACGAAGCAGTGCGGCAGAATTACATGCTCCGCCACGGCAGAAAAATAACAAGGGAGACGCGCGGCTGGGACCCGATATCAGGAACGACGAAATCGTTGCGCACAAAGGAAGAGGAAGAAGACTACGGGTACATTTTCGAGCCTGACCTTGTGAAGCTGACGCTGGACGCGGCGAAAATCGAAGCGCTTCGCGGCCAGTTGCCTGAATTCGCGGAGCAAAAAGTAACTAGGTACAAGAGGGAGATGAAGCTTACGCAGGAAATCGCGGAGTCGATTGCATCGGAGCCGGACCTCGCTGACATGTTTGAAAAAGTCGCGAAAAAAGTCGAAGCCCAGCTCGCGGCAAGATGGTTCGCCGGAGAAATCAAGAAGACCCTGAACTTCAACACGCTGCGGATAAGCGAGTCTGAATTAACGGAAGAAGGCCTCGTGAAGCTGCTGAAGCTCGTCGAAAGCAAGATAATGACCGAGCGCAGCGCTGAACTGCTGCTGCGCGAGATGGTCGTGCGGCCGACGGACCCCGAACGGTCGCTGCTGACAAGGAAGCGCATTTACGACGAGCATGTTCTCGAGGCGGCCGTCAAGCAGACCATGGCGGAGAACGCCTCGGCTGTTATGGACTACAAGGCCGGCAAAGCGGAGGCATTCAATTTCCTTGTGGGGCAGGTCATGCGTAAGACAGAAGGACGCGGCGACCCCGAAACGATCAGGAAAGTCCTGCTGAAACATCTCGGATAGGCTGACAAATCCTTTCCGAAAATTTTACTTATAAACGCTTCTTTCTACCATATTTGATAAGGGCGCGTGGCTCAACCAGGATAGAGCACTCGGCTTCGGAGGAACTTTTCAAAAAAGTTCCATCAAAACGGAAATAGGAGAGACCGAGAGGTTGCGGGTTCGAATCCCGTCGCGCCCATTTTTAAATTCTTCAATGTTATTGGAAAGTTATGCCCGCTGATCTGAAAGTGATGGCAGTCCTCGGTATCCCTGACATAGGGAGCGACCGGACGATAAATCAGATAATGAAGGACCTCGACGTCCTCCAGGAGGGCGGCGTGGACGGTCTGCTGATTGAGAACCATGGCGACAGCGCGGATGTATTTCTGAGAGATCAAGACGTTAACCGCTTTCTGTACCGGACCATGGAACGGATACGGCCACTAATATCAGAGGAATTGCTGATGGGCTTTTGCAAGCTGCCGCCGGACAGGTATGCGGACTCTTTCAGGATGCCCAGGAATTTCGGGCTGGATTTCGTCTGGATGGACACGCTTGTCGACAGGATAAGGGCCCGTTATACCCACCAGCCCGTCGAAGTGAAGCCGGATATCGGCGAGGTCCTGCGCTACAAGTCGGAATCCGGGCTCAAAATACTTTCCGAGATACAGCCCGGGAACTTCTACGAACTGCTTGAAAGGAGGCCCGTCGAGGAATCCGCAGCCGCGGCGGTGCAGGCCGGAGCGGACAGCATAATCGTTGTCAGATACAAGGGCTTCGACGAAGGAAGCCTCGAAATGGCGAGGGCCGTTGTCGGCCAGGGCTATCCTGTCGGCGTCACGGGCGGGATCAATGCCAGAAACATCGCGACATACGAAGGAAAGGCGGAATACGCGGTCCTATACAGCTCGCTGAGGAAGGACGGAATTCCGGAAAATCCGGTCGACGCAAGCCGGCTGAAAGCCGTGAGGTCCGCTCTCGGGCGACAGGCATGAAGATCATCTCGGTTTACAAACAGCTGCTGAAAAAGCACGGGCCGCAGCAGTGGTGGCCGGTAAAACATAATTTCCAGCCAAAGGAGCTGGAAATTTGCGCAGGCGCGGTCCTGACGCAGAACACGAACTGGCGGAACGCCGAGAAGGCGCTGCAGAACCTCAGCGACGCGGGAATTGTTACAGCAGAAAAAATTGCAAACATGCCTTTGTCCAAATTACAGAAACTCATAAAGCCCAGCGGTTTTTACAAACAGAAAGCCAAGCGCCTGAAAAATTTCTGCGTTTTCGTTTCCAATTACAGCGGCGATTTTTACGAAAAAGTCACGAGAGAGCAGCTGCTTGCGCTGGACGGCGTCGGTCGCGAGACAGCGGACAGCATCCTGCTCTACGCCTGCGGGAAGCCCTCCTTTGTCGTCGACGCGTACACCCGCCGCATGCTATCGAGTCTGGGAATGATCAGCGGCAGCGAAAAATACGATGAAATAAGGCAGCTTTTCGAGAACGCCCTGCCGGGCGATGCCGCGCTATACAAAGAATTCCACGCCTTGATAGTTGTCGAAGGCAAGGCTCACGCAAGGAATCCGGCGAACCACAGGAGCAGGAACAGGGCTGCAATCAGCAGGATAGTGTAAATTATGTTGCCTATTATCTTGATGCCCAGGTAGAACGCCGCGGCCAGGACGATCAACGCAAACAGTGTTTCGAGGAGCGCCATAGATAGAGTTGGAAAGGACAAATTATAAAAAGAACTAAGGCACTATCAGCTTCACGTATTCCGAGCGCTTGTTTTTCCTTATTTCCGAAAAGAAATCCCTTATCTTGTCAGCAGAGCCGTGCAGCACGAACACCTCGAGGCACTTGTTGTTGCAG
>JACQIH010000078.1 GCA_016198625.1 Candidatus Aenigmatarchaeota archaeon | reverse complement strand
CTGTACATGAACAACCGGACGTTCATGCAGCGCTTTCCAGTTATAGAGGAAAACGAGGGCTATGTCATGTACGGCGACGCGTCGAAGTGCAAGGAGCCGGCGAATCACGAGATGCTGTTCATGGACCGCATCGCCAGCAGGATAGAGGACGGCGACATCGCATGCGATCTGCTCTCGTGCCGCTACCTGAAATGATTACGTTGCGCACAAATTTTTGTAATTGCCGCACAGGATTTCCTGCAGAGCTTCCCTGCCCTGCAGGCCTTCGTATTTTGTCCCGTTTATTATCAGAGCGGGAGTCGTGTTGACCTGGTAGTTGGATATCAGCAGCCTCACTATGGGCTCCTGCCACTCGGTGTTGAAGGCGAAAATCGTTATGCTCTGGTTGCTCTTGTAAACGAGGTAGTCGAGCACGCGCCCCTGCTCCCTCGATTGTTCCGAGCCGTCAAAGAAAAAGAGGACGCGGGGAGTCGTTATGTTGCACTGGTTTTCCTGGACCTCGGAGAAGAACCAGTAGCGCATCAGGGATATGACGTATTGCTTCCGCAGCAGCTCGGCATCCTCCTTTGGTATGTCGCCGATGTCGAATTTCCTGCCAAGCTCGACTTTCCTCTTTATGACGTCGGGCAGCCTGTAGCTGATGTGGTCGCATGCCGTGGTGTCCTTTATCAGGGCCAGCTCCAGCTCGAGGCTCTGGAAATCCAGGAAATCGTTCTGGAGAGTCCGCTGTATCTCCTCGGTCTTCGAGGCGGTTATCTTCGAGCCGATGAACAGGCCCGAAACGAACACCAGGGAAGTTATCAGGAACGCAATCAGGTATCTTTTCATCATAATCAGAACCACTTGATATTAAATTTTTAATAGGCAGTTCCGATACTCCATGTCAGAAATCACTTACTCAGGAATATTCGTCTGGACAATTGATGAAACTTTTCTGAGTACCGTTTTGATGAAACTTTTTTGAAAAGTTTCTACCATTTCCTCTTTGTCCCGAGCATCTCGTGCGTGAATGCCGCTATCCACAAAAGCAGGTTTATGAACGGGTACGCGATGATGTAAACAAGGTATTCGAGGGGGCTTATCTTTTCCCTGACCTCGCGCCTGCTCACCGTCAAAATCAGCAGGAACGCCGCCAGCATCGCTGCGATGAAGAACGTGAAGGGCGTTATGAAATTAAACTGCGTCGTTTCGAAGAAATAAGCGAAATCATAGCCGACCAGGGCCGCATCGATAACATTCTTGGTGGCATAGCTTGCCAGGTCGTATATCCCGATGAGGAGCATGGGAATTGTCACTGCGAGGAGCAGGTATTGCACGGGCAGTATGAACATCCCCAGATCGCCGTGCTTTTTCGAGAAGAACATGTGCGAATATTTCCTTGAGTTGTGGATGTAGCCGCGGTACCATCTCATCCTCTGCGAGAACAGATCGCGCAGCGTTCTCGGGACGACGGTGTGCGCGCAGTCGTCGAGCGTGTTCTCTATCCTGTAGCCGCTGTTCTTGAGCCTGAGCCCTATTTCCAGGTCCTCGGTGAGGTTGTCCTCGTCGAAGCCGCCGAGGTTCCTGATCACGTCGGTCCTGTAAAGCGCGAACCCCGGCGTGTAGTAAAGCGAGTTAAGGAAGCTCATCAGCTTCCTCGTGAAGGACGCAATCATGTACTCCACTTTCTGCATCCGCTCAACGAGCGTCCTTGGCTCTGCCGGCTTTATCACGGCTATGACAGCCGCAGCGCCCGTGCCAAAATAGCTGACCATATTCTGGAGCGCATGTTCCGACAGGAACGTGTCAGCGTCGATAAACCCGAAATATTCCGTCTTGACATGGGAAAGTCCTGTATTCAGGGCAGCGCCCTTTCCTCGGTTGCGCTTTCGCACGTACATCACCGAGCCGAATTTCTGCGCAAGCCTTCTGCCTATCTCCGGCGTATTGTCGGTAGAGCCGTCGTCCACGATTATCAGGCGAAGGCCCGGATATTCCTGCTTCAGGAGCGACGCAACGCACCTTTCAAGATGGCCGCCCTCGTTGTAGGCGGGTATAATCAGCGACAATGAAGGCAGGTGTCTCGCCGGCAAAGTTCCCTTCTTTTTCCTGTTCTCCATGAAGATGAGAAGCCAGAAGACCGAGACGAAAAGAGAAATGTAGGCCGCTGAATAGAAAAGAATGTCGTCTATCATAAGGGCACCTTCGTTATCTCCCTCAAAACCGCGGTAGCGTAGCTGCCGGCGGGCAGCCTGAATCTCAGAACGGCACGGTTGCCGGTAATCGTATAGAGCAGGCAAGTTTTAATAAATGCCTTCCTTCTGGCCCCCGAGCACGCCAGACGGAGTTCATCGACAATAAAATCCTTCGGCTGTAATTTCTCCTTCCTGAGAACATCCGGCGTCCTTTTCGTGCTAAATCCTGCAACAGGCAGATAGCCGCCGAAATACCCGCCTTTCCTGACGTATCCACCCAGAATAGCATTGAAAAGCCAGGACTGGTAGGCGTTCACATAAAACTTGAGGACGTCCTTACTTATTTGCCTTATATCGCTGTAACTTCCGCCCGATTTGTTTATGAGGCGGAGGGCTTCTTTGAACTTTCTCTTGACAATATTCCTTCCTATGAAATGATTGTTGCCCCTGGAGCCGAATCGCTGCGGCCCGAAATAGTTCGGGAAGCCTCGCCTGTTCAGCTTCTTGGCAGCCTGTTCAAGTCTTGCTGCGTTGCACCCGTGCAGCGTGATTATAAACTCGTTCCCGAGCAGGTCGCCTTTGGATAGAAAACTGTCTGTCGTGCCGACTTTCCTCAGTTCAATGTTCTCTTCGAGAAAATCCGTTCCTTCCCGCATCGTGATATACTGCTCTGTGACCGCTTTCTTGTCCTTCAGTCCCGCGAAGCCGATAGGGCCTCCGAACTTCCTGCGCAGAATTTGAACAGCATCGCGCGTCGTCATGTTTCTTTTCTTCAGCAGGAACAGGCCGTATTTTCCTTCCTTCCTTCTGACGCCGCCTTGCGTCGCATATCTTGCAAAGTATTTCCTGTGGAGCAGTTCTTTTACGATGAAATCTTCGGGCGATTTTATTTTTCCGCCTGCTCCTGCTGACCTCGTCCAGTAAGGGAGTTTCATGAAAATACTTCGGGCGCAGTTCATTTAAGCAGCGGCAGCGAGCCCGTGACTTTGTTTATCGCTTCGTCCCTGTGCGGCCCTATTCCGAGAGCGGTTATCGTGCCGGGCTTCGTTTCCGTGAGGCCCGCGTCAGAAATTAGTGCATGAGGTATCCTGAGATGCTCGCATTTTTCCTTCAGCAGCAGCAATTCTTTGAGGT
>JACQIH010000077.1 GCA_016198625.1 Candidatus Aenigmatarchaeota archaeon | reverse complement strand
GCCAAAGCGCACACGAAGGTCGCAGAACTCCGGATTCATGACGGCTATCCTGCAGAAAAATTACAGAGTATAATTATAGCAAAAAGTTCTTAAGCAGATATGAAAGAAAAATGTGGTTTAACTGCATCACGATTTATTCACAATTTATAATGCCTTTTGAATTCTGGAGGAATTCTGGTTCCTTCATATACCAGAATCTCTCTAACATCAGGAAATACTCCCTGGATGTCATCTATCATAGCCCCTCTCAAATCCATGCGTCTGAGCTTCCTGTGATGACGTTCACCGAAAAAAAGAACCCTAACTAACGCGTATGGAAGAATGAGTTCAGGACTTGTGTCATTATAGCTCAAATCGACCGATTGGGTTTTCAATCCTCTGGCATCTATTCTCTCGGTAACATCGCCAAGCATTAGCTGAAAAACACTCGCCCATTGGGCATCAAGATTTCTAGCCTTAAGGTAATCTTAAATCAGCATCATTATGAACTAAGGCTCCGGCTAAAGTCACAACCTCCGCTTCAGAATGAGGTGCTGCGTACAGACGGCCACTTATCTGAGCGCCCGGTAAAACCAGAAGTCCATAGCTGCCATGGATCTCTACGTCCCTGTCGAACTGTCGATGATTGTAAAAGCCATTCCAAGGCTTCAGGTTAGGCTGTTCAGGATTCAATGGAGTATTGGGCTCTAAAACATGAGGTTCCATAGCATCCAATAAGGCGTAAATCTTTTAAACCTTCCATTTTTCGTTACTTGACGATAGTCACTACTTGAGATAAATTATCTCAACCCGAACTTCCTGCCCAGAATTTCTTCGAAATTCTGTCCAGACCATATCATCTAAATCCAAATTTTCTAAATAATCCGCTTCTCTTCAGCTTGCCTGGCGACATCTTCTTCATCATCTTCTTTATCTTGCCGTAGCTGGACAGCAGCTCTCGCACGTCGCTTTCATCTGTTCCGCTACCGACGGCGATCCTGTGCACGCGCGACGGATTGATGGTATCAGGATTGCTTTTCTCTTCCCGTGTCATGCTCTTTATTATGTGACCCCACTTCTTCATCTTGGCTTCCTGCACGTCGAGGCCGCCCGGAACCTTGGCGCGCATGCTGCCGAGTCCCATCATGTCCATGACCTGCGAGAGCGGGCCCATCTTCTGCACGCTCTCTATCTGCTCGTAGAATTCCTCTATCGTGAAATCCCCGCTGACAACCTTCTTCGCCTTCTCCTCGTCGACAACGGTCTTGGCTTTCTCCAGCAACGTTTCCAAGTCGGGGAATCCAAGCAGGCGCGCGACGAACTTCTTAGGATCATACTCCTGCAGGTCCTCGGGCGTCTCGCCGACGGTTATGAAAACGACCTTGGCACCCGTGGAGTGGCACGCGGTGAGCGCCCCGCCGCCCTTCGCCGTGGCGTCGAGCTTCGTCACGATGACGTTCGTGATGCGCAGCGCGCCGGCAAAGGCGGAAGCCTGCTGCTTCGCCGCCTGGCCGATATCGCCGGGAATCACGAGGATGCGCTCGTCGGGGTTCAGGAACGAATCAAGCGCCTTGATTTCCTCAATCAGTGAATCGTCCAGCGCGTTCCTGCCCGAGGAATCGACGATGATAACGTCGGCGCGCACCTTCTTCACCGCGTTTTTAAGAACAATCAATGAATCCTTCTCGCCCTTCTCGCCGTAGAATTCGGCGTCTATCCTCTCCGCCAGCTGCTTCAATTGCTCGAAAGCCGCGGGCCTGACGGTGTCGCAGCATACCAGCGCTGTGCGCAGGCCCTTCTTCTGGTAGAACCTTGCGAGCTTTGCCGCCGTGGTCGTCTTGCCGCTCCCGTAAAGCCCGGCGAGCAGTATCTTTTTCGGCTTGAGCGAAACAGCGGACTTTTCAGCGCCCAGCACCGCGGTGAGCTCGTCATAGACGACCTTCACGATATGCTCGCGGCGCGTAAGGCCCGCGGGCACCTGCTCGAACGCCCGCTTCTTGATGTTCTCGCTCAGCGCAAAGACAAGCTCGACGTCGACGTCGGCGGCAATCAGCGAGCGCTGTATCTCCCTTACAAGGTCTTCCACTTCCTGCCTGTCAGCCCCCCCGCGCGTGAACCTGTCGAGCGCGCCGCGGAGCTTTTCCGACAATCCGCCGAGCATAACATCAACATGCGGCAAAAAGATTAAATCTCCAGAAACAAAAATAGCTTGCCGGCAGCGGTTCCTGCTGCCCTTCCTGTTATAGTCACTGCGCCGTAGTAAGCTATTTAAAGATTACTACAATCACTACTGTAAAGTGACTGCGTTGCCTGAGCAGCGCACAAGTGATGCATCAAAAAGCCGAAGGTGATTGAGTGCCTGCTACAAAGAAAGATAACTTAACAATCGCGGCCGATGCTGCGGATATAGGACAAAAATACGGAATTCCAGAAAATGAATTTAAAATCTACTTCGACGTGAATGGCGAAGCATGGGAAGGTCTGAAAGTTGAGAAAATCAATATGAGCGGGACGATACTTGGATATTCCGGCTCTTGTTCAATACCGCTAAAACATGGTAAATACGATGTTGCTGTTTATACCACACAGGGAGAACTGGTAAGGGAAAGAAGGGAAGGAATTATGTTTGATGGCGACAAAATACTTCGCTTTACTTTAAAACCAAGGTAGAGGTGAAATTCATGGTCATGGAAACGATTCAAATTCGTCTCACTGAGAAGCAGATAAGGAACATAGACGTCCTAGTCAAGAGAGGCGTCTATCCTAACCGCAGCGAAGCCGTCAGGGACGCCGTGCGCAAGCTCGTGGGCGAGAACAACGGGAACTAAAAATTGAAAAATGCAAGCATTGCGAGCGTAATTATTGCGTGATGCGGATAAACCTTAAAGAAATCTGGCAGCATACAATTTATAAAAGGCTGCACAGATGCCAGCTGCAACACAAGTTCCGGCACAGAAAGGAACGAGAAGGCAGTTTCTAAAGTACGGCACCACGGCCACTGCCGCAGTAACAGCAACATCAGTAGCATCTGGCCTTCTTCAGCCTTTGTCATTTCTGGACATTATTGCCACGTATTTTGCAAGACTCGGCGAAGAGAGGCGGCTCAAAGAATACGAAAGGGTTTTCTTGCAGCACTGGTACGGATTTACAAAGGGCGCTTTGCCTCCAACGGACTGGGCACTTGAAGATGAACTCAGGCAAATTTCGCTTTCTTACATGAAAAACGGCTTCTCAGAGGAGGAATGCAGGTCTGTAGCAGAGGCGCTCAGAAAAATAGGATACCTGGACTCCCGTAACAAAGCAATGCAAAAAATGGGTGATATCATCAGAATAATACCTGATATACCAAAAGGAGGGAATATCAGATTAAAAGTGAGTTTCACGAGCACCAGAGAGGATTTCGATGGTACCTCCCCGCATTTTTCCTTTCACAGGGATCTGGAAAGGCACGTAGAAACAATTAACGGTATCATAAGCGACGCAGCCGGGCGCAGTCGAAGCTATCAAAATCCCGCAAAGAATGCAAAATTTGAATATTCATTAGGAGAAAGGAAGAGTATATCCGGAAAAGGCCCGCTTGGTTACGAGACGCTAAATGTCATGTTCCAAACCTCCGGCCCATTTATGGAAGTTGGTTTTTAGTTACTCCAGCAGATTCTTCACGATTTCTTCCGGCTTGAATTCTTTCAGGTCGTCGTATTCCTGGCCTACGCCGAGGAACAGCACGGGCTTCTTCAGCGTGTGCGTCGCCGATAGGGCTGCGCCGCCTCTTTCATACACGTCGACCTTCGTCAGTATCACGGCGTCGACGCCAGCGGCTTTTTCAAAAAGCACTGACTGGTCGTAGATGTCGTTGCCCGTGAGCGCGTCGAGAACAAGGACGCGCAGGTCGGGCTTGTTCACGCGCACGACCTTCTTCAGCTCGTCCATCAGATTCACGTTGCTGTGGCTGCGTCCCGCCGTGTCGGCAAGCACTATTTTGCTGCCCGCAGACGACGCGTGCTTCACGGCGTCGAAAATGACGGCAGCGCTGTCCGCGCCGTAACGGTGTTTGACAACCTCAACGCCGAGCCTGCGGCCGTGCTCTTCCAGCTGCTCTATGCTCGCGGCCCTGAAAGTATCTCCGGCGGCAATGACAGGCTTGTATTTCTTCAATCGATGCGCAAGCTTTGCTATCGTCGTGGTCTTGCCTGTCCCGTTGAAGCCGAAGAAGACAACAAGCAGGGGCTGGTTTGTCTCGCCGTATTTATTTTCTATTAACTGTTCAATGCTCAGCCCCGGCTGCTGCATCACGTCGAGCATCGCCGAGCGCAGCGCATGGTTGATTTCTTTCCCGGCCTCGCCCCTTCTGACGCTCCTGCCTTTCAGCTGCTGCTTTACATCGTCGCATATCCGCTCCGCCGTTTCCAGGGACACGTCGTTTTCCAGGAGCGCGCGCTGCAGCTCGCCCAGGAATTTGTCGATTTCCTCCTCGGTCAGCGTTTTTTCAGTGACTTTTTTCGTGACCTTTCTCAGCAAGCCAGAAAGGAATCCGGGCTTCTCTTCCGGAACAGGAACAGGCTTTTCTTCCCTTAATATCGGAACAGCTTTTTCCTTTTTCTCGAGTGATGCAATGGATTCTTCCTTCTC
>JACQIH010000073.1 GCA_016198625.1 Candidatus Aenigmatarchaeota archaeon | reverse complement strand
GGCCTCGAATTGCCGATAAATGCCATAGTGATCGTTTCCATAGCCGTGCTTGTGCTTGTCGTTGTCTCGTCCTTTTTCCTGTCCGGCTCGGGAAAGCAGTTCAGCGAGATAGAGGCGCGCACCGCGTTCAACCGGGAGTGCGGAAAACTGAGCTGCAGCGCAGCGGAAGCGACCAGCCTTGCGCAGCGGCATCCGGAGCTGTACGAAAAATGCCAGGCGCTTTACGGCTCCGGCGTCTCGGCTCCGCAGTGCATGAACGCGTGCGGCTGCAGGATTGACTACTCCTCTACGGGAGAAATCGCGCAGGAAATAGATGCTGACATGGCGGGAATCGCGGAAGATGTGAAGGCGGCCTAACCGTCAGAATACTTTGAAGCGTCGAAACTCCGGGCTTCTCGGTCGCTGAAATGCATCCTGAAGAAATCTGTCCTGGTTTTACTGCGCCTTCGCCTTCTCTCCGCGCGCCCATTTGAACTTCCTCGGGTCGCGCCCCAACTTCACGGCGTTCTTCTCGCATCTGTGCGAGCAGTACCAGCTGATCTTGCCTGTGCTCTGCACGAGCATCTTGCCCGTGCCTTTCTCGATTTCAGAAGAACAGAAAGAACATTTGGCCATGTTAAATCCTCTTGATTGTGAAAAACCATTGCCTAAAGGCAATGGCATCTGAAAGATGCCATTGATATTATCAGCAATGTTTTTTACATCTAACATTCCACCTATAACAACCACCATCTAAAGATAGGTGGAATGTTCAGATTTCGATAGAACTACCTGCGTCCGTAGCTTCCTGACGCTTCCATCTCGGTTTCCTTCAGCATCAGGACGTCGCCTATTTTCACGGGCCCTATGACGTTGCGCGTCAGTATCTTTCCCTTGTCGCGGCCGTCGACGACACGGCAGCGCACGCGCGTCACTCCCTTCGCGCCCATCCTGTCTAGGACGCCGATAATCTCGGCAGGCGTTGAATCGTCAGGCATAATAATCATCAAAGAAGAGAAGAACCCGACGGTTCTCTCTTTCTAATCTCATTCCCTTTTAGGATATTATTTATTTTCTTCTATTTGGATAGGTCTTCTATTTTCCTGCGGGCCTCGCCTCCCTCGACGACGGCGATCGCGGATGTTCCCACGTCAATCCCTGCGGCGCGCCCGAGCTCGACCTTGCTCGCGACCTTCACCAGCATTATTTTCTTCTCGTCGCACAGGGCCGGCAGGTGCATCACGATTTCGGGGGGCTCGACGTCGTTCGCGACCACTACGAGCTTTGCCTGGCCGCGCTCCACTGCCTTCGTCGCCTCGTTTATTCCTTTCCGTATCTTGCCCGTTTCCCTAGCTATTTCAACTATTTCGAGAATCTCGTTATCCTTCATCGATTCACCTAGGGCTATGTTTGCAACAAAGTATTTAAGACAAACGCTTTTAAGCATTAGAAACAATTCTCGAAGTGGTTCTGATGCAGGAAAGATCGACGTTCATGAGGGTCAAGTGCAAGAAGTGCAAGAACGAGCAGGTAGTGTTCAGCAAGCCCGCCGTGCAGGTCAGATGCCTTGTGTGCGGCGCCGTATTTCTGGAGCCGAGGGGCGGCAGGGCAAATCTCAGCGACGACGCGGCCCTTCTCGAGAACCTCGGATGATCCGTAACTTCTGTAATGCGTTTTTATAGTGTTTGGATATTAATGGATTTCTAAAACAAGTATGCTAGTCGGAGGTATCGGAACCGACTAAATAAAATATATATGATGGGTTCTGATTATGGTCAAGAAGCGCGGCATGCCGGGCGAAGGCGAGCTTGTCATAGCCAGGATTACGAAAATCAACCCGAACTCGGCGTTCGCGTTCATGGAAGAGTACGGGAAGGAAGGGATGATCCACATCTCCGAGGTCTCCCACGGATGGGTCCGCGACATACGCCAGCATCTCAAGGTGGGCCAGACCGGCGTGGCGAAAGTGATGAGGATCGAGGGCAACGTGATATCCCTTTCGATAAAACGCGTTGACGAGAACCAGAGGAACCAGAAGACCAAGGAGTACAATCTCGAGGGCAAGGCGGAGCGCCTTCTTGAAATAGCCGCGCAGCGGCTCGGTATGACACTCGAGCAGGCGTATGAAGAGGTCGGCTACCTGCTGCAGGAAAGGCTTGGCTCCATATACGAGGGCTTCAGGTCGGCGCTGAACGCGCCCGACAAGCTGCAGAAGCGCGGGGTGCCGGAGAAATGGATTGCCGTCATAAAGGAAATCGCCGAGAAAAACATAGAGCAGAAAGAGTTCGAATTCAGGGCGCGCCTGATTATCAAGACATATAAACCGGACGGGATAGATATAATCAAGCAGCTTTTGAAGAAGGCAAAGTCGTCCGGGCTCGATGTCCGCTACATAGCCGCGCCCGAGTATCTGGTGAAATACAGGACGAAGGACGCGAAAAAGGGCGAGAAGCTTATCGGGGAGAAGCTTTCGGAGATCGCGAAGACGAAGGACGCGGAAGTGAAGTTCGAGATAACGGGCTGATTCCATGCCGCTGATGCGCAGGTGCTGCACTTATACGATGCATGAAAAATGCCCGCGATGCGGCTCGAGGACCCGCAGCGCGCATCCCCCGCGGTTTTCTATCGAGGACAAGTACGGCAGGTACAGGAGAATGGCAAAAAGCAGAGCAGAAGGCGCGGAAGAATAGAACGGTTCAAGGTGTTCAATTGCAAACAGAGATCAAGGTTTCCGAAAAAGTGAAGCTGAAAAACCCCGTCTTGGTCGAGGGTCTGCCGGGCATCGGCAATGTCGGCCGCGTCGCTGCCGGCTACCTGGTCAGCGAGCTCAAGATGAAGAAGTTCGCGGAGCTGTATTCGCCGCATTTCCTTCCGCTTGTCATACTGCACGATTCCTCGGTCGCTCAGCTCCTGAAGTGCGAGTTTTATTACTACAAGTCGAAGACCCGCGACATTGTCATCCTCACCGGTGACACGCAGAGCATATCGCCGGAAGGTCACTACGAGGTGTGCGAGAAAATACTTGACTTCGCCGAAAAGCTCGGTGTGAAAGAAATCATCACCCTGGGCGGCTTCGCCGAGGGCAAGGAAATCAAGGAGCCGCGCATCATCGGCGCCGTCAACGACAAGCCGCTGCTGAAAAAGTACGGCGGCCACGACATCGACTTCGGCAAGGAGCATCCTGTCGGGACCATAGTGGGCGCCTCGGGCCTGCTGCTGGGAATGGGCAGGCTCAAGGGCATGGACGGATTGTGCCTGATGGGCGAGACGTACGGCGTTCCCGTCATGACCGACCCAAAGGCCGCCGACCAACTGCTTCATGTCCTGACAAAGATACTCGGCGTCAAGGTCGATTTGTCCAAGCTCGAGAAGATCATAAAGGAGATGGAAGAGAAGATACAGCAGACCGAGAAGATACACAAGAAGATCCTCGAGGAGCTTCCGAAGCAGCAGAAAGGCGAGGACGTGAGGTACATAGGGTAAGAAGAGAAGAAACCACCAGTTATTTCTTCTAAAGATTTCATTTGTGCCTTCAAAGGTAAGCTTAAAAGTGTATCATTCAAAAATTAGTGTGATTTTCTACAGGTGAATTGATGATTGAATACCCCGGACTCACGAGATTCGAAAAAACCCGCATAATATCGGCGCGCGCGCTGCAGATATCGATGGGCGCCCCGGTCCTCGTGAAGACGTCGGAGGAAGACCCGAAGGGAATAGCGAGGCAGGAATTCGAGCGCGGGGTGCTGCCGATAACCGTCAAGAGGAAAATGCCGGGCAGGCACGCTGACTGAAAGAAACTTTTCAAAAAAGTTTCATCAAAACGAATTATGTGGTTCTCATGATAGCGAAAACGGAAGCAAAGGCGAAGAAAGAGAAGCTGCTCATACCCAGGGAAAAATATCTCAGCGCGGGCGTGCATATAGGGCTCACCACGAAAACGGCGGACATGAAGCGCTTCATATACAAGATAAGGCCGAACGGCCTTGCGGTGCTGAATGTCGGCATGATTGACCGCCGCGTCGGCTACGCCGCAGGCATGCTCGCGGGCAAGAAGAACATACTCGTGGTATCGCGCAAGGAGAACGGGCAGGCATCCGTGAAGAAATTCGCAGAAGTTACGGGGAGCAAGGTCATCGTGGGACGGTTCATGCCGGGAACGCTGACGAACCCGCACTCGCAGGACTTCTTCGAACCTGACGTGCTTGTCGTAACGGATCCCCTGGCGGACAAGCAGGCGATAAAGGAAGCCTACAATATGCGCATACCGATAATAGGGCTTGTGGATACTTTCAACGAATTAGCCCACTTGGATTTCGTCATTCCCTGCAACAACAAGGGCAAGAAATCTCTGGCGATAATCTACTGGCTCCTGGCAAAATTGCTTCTGGAAAAGCGCGGCGAAAAACTGGAAGCGAAGCCGGAGGACTTCGGGTACGAAGAGTGAGTTGTATATTTAGGGACTATTTTGAAATTTTCCAGTAATTATATTCCTATTTTCTGCAGAAATTGCCGAAACCTTTGATTTCTTTTTCCGGATTAAGTGAGCCTTACAAGCGCCCCCGTCTTCCTGGCGCGCCTGAACGCGTACCGGTAAATAGGCAGCGACAGGACGAAATACGCGGCCGCGATTAGCCACGAGTTCGTTACGTAATGAAGCGGCACGGACCCGCTCGTGATGAGCGTGCGCATGCCCTCGAAGACGTTCGTGTAAGGCATCGCCGCCGCTATAACCTGCACGGCGCCCGGGAATATGGATACGGGATAGAACGGCGCCGACAGCAGTATGAACATCTGCAGCGCGCTCCAGGAAAGGAAGCTGTATTCGCGCCCGAGCGTCAGCATGGCGGCCGCAACGAGCGTTGCCATGCCCAAGGAAGCCAGGAACGTCGCTCCCAGAAAAGCCGTTATGAGCAGGGACTTTTCGGCGATGAGGCTTACGTTGAAAAAGAAGAGCGTGATGCCGAACATGAGACCGGCTATTAGTGTCGTGACGGCAAGCGAAAGCACCATCCGCGCGAACAGGTACTCGAACTCCGTGATGCCCGTGGAGATTATCTGCTTGAAGCTCCCGGACCAGATTTCCTCGTTCAGTTCCTGGCTCACGGCCGCCTGGCTTATGTAGGCAAAGCTCCAGAATATGTTCACCATGAGGATGATCAGCCCCGCCTCGGCGGCAAAGCCCTTCACCGAAGCGGAAAAAAGCGCCCAGATTATAAGGCTTGTTATCGGCAGGTACAGGTGCTCGATGAGCCTCCATTTGGAATTTGTCAGTACGATGAAATCCGAATGCAGCATCGCCCTTATTTTGTATAGTCTCATGTTCTTACCTCTCCCCGGCTATCTTGACGAAGTAGTCCTCCAGGCTCGGCTTCCTGCTTTCTATGTCCGTCACTATCATTCCCCTGCTTTTCACGAATGATATTATTTCGCTCACGTCGTCGCCTATGCGGATGTTCTTTGTCAGTATATTCCCCCTTATTCTGAATCCCTTCTTTCTCAGCGGCGCGGCTGCTGACAGTTTCCTGACCTTTACGATAAGCTCGTAGTCCGAAAAATGTTTCAGCTTGACTTTTTCAACCGTCCCCGTATCGACTATCTCGCCTTTCCTGATGAACGCGATGCGGTCCGCGAGCATCTCAACCTCGTGCATGTAGTGGCTGGTCAGAAGTATCGTTGTCCTGTACTTCCTGTTTATCCGCAAAATTTCTTCCCTGACCCTGATGGCTATTTCCGGGTCCAGCCCCAGCGTCGGCTCGTCCAGCAGCAGCACTTTGGGATGGTTGAGCAGCGCCTTCGCGAGGCTCAGCCTCATGGACTCGCCGGTGGATAGCGACGAGAATTTTCTTTTCATCAGCCTTTCCAGGGAGAAGAACCTCGCGAGGCTTTCCGTCCTCTTCCTCGCCTCCTCTTTCCTGATGTTGTATATCTCCGAGAAGACGGAGAAAACATCCCCGACGTTAAGCGCCCAGTGGAATCTTGAATTCGGCGCCACGATGCTTATGGATTCCAGCACTTCCTGCGGCGGCTTCCCGAAAATCCTGACAGAACCATCGTCGGGCTCGAGCAGGTTTATCATTATGTTTATCAGCGTAGTCTTGCCGGCTCCGTTGGGACCCAGCAGGCCGAAAATCTCGCCTTTTCTTATGTCCAGAGACACGTTGCGCAGCGCGTGGAAGTGCTTGTCGCGCTCTTTGAATCTCTTCGATACGTTCCTGATTTCAATCGCGTTCATAATTTACACCTTGGTTCCGCGGAAGTATAAATATCTACGGGCTAAAGCCCGTAGTATTTTTGCAGAAATGCAGAAGT
>JACQIH010000072.1 GCA_016198625.1 Candidatus Aenigmatarchaeota archaeon | reverse complement strand
GACGAGATGCAGCGATTCCAAGAATTGCACAATCTCGTTGAACTCCTTCCGGTCCAGCGTCCTGTAAGGGTACGCCCTCGTGACTATGCTGTACGCCTGGTCCTCCGTGGCGTCGTTCATGTCCAGCGTTATCCCGATTATCTGCCCTGCAAGCACGTCCAGCGCTTTCTCGTGGAAGCGCGGCACTTCGAGCTGCTTGTTCATTGCCCGCTGCGCGATAACGGCCGACTCGAAGACGTCTTCGTCTCCCGACAGGATGACTCCCTTGCTCGTCTCGCCAACGCTGTGGCCCGCGCGGCCGACGCGCTGTATCAGCTTCGAGACCTGGCGCGGAGACATGTACTGGACGACGAGGTCTATGGATCCTATGTCTATGCCTAGCTCCAGGCTGCTGGTGGCTATGAGAGATTTCAGCTGCTGCGTCTTGAACAGATGCTCGCTGCGGATGCGCCGTTCCTTTGACAAAGAGCCGTGATGGACGTCGTGCTTCAGGTTTCTGTCGAGAGAGCGCAGCCTCGACGCGAGCACTTCCGCCGTCTCGCGCGTGTTGGTGAAGACGAGCACGCTCTTGTGGCTTTGTATAAGCTCGTGAATCCTCCGCAGCCTTGCCGTGGTCTCGAGGCCTATCGCAAGGTCGTCAGCGACCGCGCGGTCCTTGAGGCCGGGATGCGGGCTCTGAACATTTATCTCGTATTTCTTCGTCATTTCTGCCCGGATTATCTTCGCGCTGCCGATGAAGTCGGCGACCATCTGCGGGTTGCCGACTGTTGCCGACAATCCTATCCTCTTGTATTCACCAGCCACCTCGCGGAGACGCTCTAAAATCAGGGACAGCTGCGCGCCGCGCTTGCTCTCGATGAGTTCGTGTATCTCGTCTATGACAACGTACCGCACGTTCCTGAGATGCTCGCGCATCTTCTTGCCGGTGAGTATAGCGCCGAGCGTCTCGGGAGTGAGTATCAGGATATGAGGCGGGACCTCCCTTTGTATCGCCCTCTCCTTCGCGCCGACGTCGCCGTGCCTCACGGCGATGTTCAGGTCAAGCTTGTCGGCCCACCATACGAGCCTGTCCAGCAGGTCGCGGGACAGCGAGCGGAGCGGATTTATGTAAAGCATGGATATGGGCTTCAGCTGCTCCCTCTGGATGGCGTCGAACAGCGGCAGGCACGTCGCCTCGGTCTTGCCGCTGCCCGTAGGCGCGATTATGAGCACGTTCTTGCCCGATAAAATCTCCGGCACGCCGAGAACCTGCGGCAGCGTGGGCTCGAGAAAGCCGCGCTGCTTTATCAGCGCCTGCAGTTTCGGCGAAAAGAGGGAGAATACCATAAATAATTACCCGCTTTGGATTATGTGAAAAACCACTGCCACTGTTTTATCAAAGCAGTGTTTTTTATGCTCAAAAACATTCGTTGTTTGGCATGTCAAAGAACTATGTTCTTTGAACACATCTAACATTCCATCTTATATACCAGCATCCTAAAAATAGGCGGAATGTTAAGATTTCAAATCCTTTAAGAAACCCAGATTGGTTCCGTCGAGAAGAAACGCTTTGGCACGCTCCTTCGACACCTTCTTCGCTATCGGCCCTAAAAAAGGGCGGTAGCCTTCGCTGCTCGCAGACGCGTCGTTGACCACCATGCTTCCCGCAAGCTCGTTGAAAGCCGGCATTATTATCACGCGCTGGCTGCCTATTTTCGATTTTATCCACGCAGGCTCTATGTAGCTGTTGCCGACCGCGTCAACAAACTTCACGTTCGGGTGGTTGTGCCCGATTATCATGCTGCGCTTCGTCCTGACGTTCCTGTGGCCGTGCGCGAGCAGGTAATCGCCTACAATCATGGACTTCCTCACTGATATTTTTTCCTGCAGCTCGCGCGGCACCAGCATCTCTATCTTGCCGTCGTGGTTTCCTTTCAGTATCGTTATCTTCCTGAATTTCAGCGTTGAAAGCAAAAGCGGCACTTCCTTGAGCTCCTGGAAGCTTATCCACGGTATGTTATGCTTCACGTCGCCGAGGAGCACGAGCTCGTCGGCCCCCGTGATTTTTTTCAGCCTGTGGATCCGTTCCAAAAACCGGGGGACCTGGCTCGGCAGGGAGACGCCCCTGTTATATATCTCGCGCGTGATGCCGAGGTGCATATCAGCGATGACAAGCTTCCTTTCCAGCACGAGCGCCCTTTCGTCCGTTATGAACATAGATTAGAGAGACAATCCAAATTATTTAAAATACCGGATGAAAAAATCCAAAATGGGCAAAATTTCCTTTTGCCTGCTCCTTTTCGCGGCGG
>JACQIH010000076.1 GCA_016198625.1 Candidatus Aenigmatarchaeota archaeon | reverse complement strand
TGCTGAAGGACTGGGCGCTGAAGCCGCAGGGATTTCCCGCCGTCGTCTACGTGCCCGAGGGCCAGGAGAAGCTGTTTGCAAAAGGCGGCGTTGATTACGACGCGACTTTCTCGCTGCATCCTTCCGAATTCACAGCGGAGGACTGGCTGTCCGTCTTTTCATTGGATGCTAACGCCACGCTGGGCATTTTATTGCAGCGCGCGTTCAAGAAACTATCAGGAAAATTCGGCATCAACGACATCATCGCTGCCGTGCGCTCGCAGGAGGGCTTCGCCGAGGAAAAGCTGGCCCTGGAAAATTACTTCGAGGCAGCGAAACTGTGGGGCATCTTCGGCGATTCAAAAATGCCTGAAGTGCTGGAGCCGGGCAAGCTGACAATAATCGACGTCAGCCTCACGCCGCAGAACGTGCGCGCGCTGCTCGTTTCGCTGGTGTGCAAGAAAGTTCTTGACGAAAGAATACTCGCGCGCAGGCAGGAAGAGCTGGCGGAAATAGAGCTGTCCTCGACAAGAAGGATCCCGATGCCGTGGATTCTTATCGATGAGGCGCATAACTTTCTGCCGAACGAGGGCAGCACAGCAGCTACGGAAGTGCTGAACAAAATCGTAAAAGAAGGCAGGCAGCCCGGTTTAACATTGGTCCTTGCAACGCAGCGCCCGGAAAAGCTGCACCCCGACGCCCTTGCGCAGTGCGACCTGATTATTTCCCACCAGCTCACCGCGCGCAGCGACATAGACGCGCTGCGGAGCATAATGCAGACGTACATGCTCTACGACATCGGCAAGTACATCAGCGAGCTTCCGAAGCTGAAAGGCGTTGCCATCATTCTAGACGACAATTCGGAAAGGATTTACAAGGTGCGCATCAGGACAAGGCAGAGCTGGCACGCCGGAGCGAGCCCTGTAGCTATTTAGTGTCTATAGTTCAGGAACCTGTGGTGTACAGGGCATTTACTTCTTCCTGCGACAGAACGCGGTTGTATACCCTGACTTCGTCGATTGCGCCGTTGGCGTAGTATGGTGAGTCACTCGCCCCTACCAGAGCGTCACGGGTGTTTTTGATGCTTCCGCTAAGCGTGTTTTCTGTGTAAGACGGGAAAATCCCGGCACCGTTCACGTAAACCTTGATGCCGTTCACGCTTTGGCTGCCGTCGTAAGTGAAGGCGTAATGGTTCCACGCAGTCATATCTACTCCAGCAGGGCCGCGCCAGAAAGCCCTCTGGGAAACCCTTTCGGTTATCACGGCATCTATTGTGACCGAAGACCTCAGGTGAATGTAAATCCCCTTATAAGCGCCTCCTTTCTCGTAGAGCGGGAACCCACTGCTTGAAATGTCGTTAACCTTCGCCCAGGCCGCGACCGAGAATTTGTCAGTTATCTCAAAATCCAGGGAAGCGCTGTGGGCAACAGCGACGGCGTCGTTCACCCCGTCGAACTGAACCGCGTTTCCCTGCCTTCCTGCGGCCCAGCTTGTACCATTTACAAGCAAGCCGTTGTTGCCAGTACCGCTGATATCGCTTGCAGTTGTTCCGCTTCCTTCATTCATGGGCAGGTAAAGAACAAGACCCTCGATTAGCGTATCGCCGCGGTCCCGCTCGTAAAGCGCTGTTATTTCTTCAGCAGATAAGGAGCGGTCGTACATGCGGACTTCGTCAATAACGCCGTTGAAGAAATTGGCGTTGTTCAATTGACCTATTGCTGCGTCATGTGTTGTTGCGCCGTTCGTGAATGCCTTGGTGTCAATGAGCACGCCGTCCTTGTAGCCTTTCATTGTGCCGCCCTCCCAAGAAAGGACCAGATGGTGCCATCCGTCCCTATTCGGCGACGGGAAGTTTATTGTCGTTTCAGGATTGCCCTTTGTCACGTAAAACATGCCGGACGATTCGCTCGTCTGGATGTACGTCCTCAGGCCCAAGTGATAACCGATTAACATGGCGCCGTTAGCGGAATTTATCTCTTTAGCCCATAATGCAATCGTGCCGGAATTTTCGGACATCCTCACCGAGGATATGTCAACCCAGTCGTTGATGCCGTCAAAACTCAGTCCGTTGCCGCTCTTGCCGGAAGTCCATGTTGCACCGCTAATCATGCCGTTGTTTCCGCTGCCGCTCGCATCTCCTGCTGTAGTGCCGCTGCCTTCGGAAAGCGGCAGGTAAAGAATGAGGCCATCACTTAATGGATCGCGAACATAATTCAGCGCATAGCTGTCGCACAGCGACGCGGTGCATACCTTCACCCTATGCGCCCCTGCGCTCAGCTGGGTCGTGATGTTTATCGGGCCTACGGATCCGGGCGCCACGCCAGCAGCAGACCATTGCACCGCTGCGTCATCGACGAAGACGCTGAAGTTTGCCAGCAGGCCCGAGCCGCGGTTCCGGACATATATCTGGCCGGAAGGCGATGTCCCTTCTATGGAAAACTGCCCGCTGACCTGCGCTATCTGCTGGCCAAGCTGCTGCTCGCCTCTCTCCGCTGATGTTTGCGCCACTCTTCCGAAGAACATGAACGCGAAGCCGGTTATTGAAATCGTGATTAGCAGCAGGAGGATTATTGCCACGACAGGCGTTATGCCTTTCATTTCATCCTCTCGCATAAAGCTGGCTTATCTCCGACTCCGACAGCGAGCGGTTATAAACGCGCGCCTCGTCTATTTTTCCGTTGAAGTGGAACCATGATACGCCGCCGGTGAATCTTCCTATCGCTGATCCCGTTATCACCGACGGGTTCGTGTCAAAGGCGCTTTTCACCGAAACGCCGTTGAAGTACAGCGTCCATGTTCCGTTGGTTTGCTTTGTGACGGCAAAATGGTGCCATGTGTCCGTCGAGTAGTTCGCCTGGTAGCAGTAGTCGGCAATCCATGCTATCCCGGAGCATATCTGGCCGGAGGATGACACGCGCATGCGCACGCCCCTGTCACCCAAGCCGGAGCCCATGGAGTATATGCCGCCGTCGTGAGTTGAAAACGGCATTATCCAGAACGAAAGCGTGAAAGCAGTGCTCGTCATCTGGTCCGTCCCTGTCTGTACCATGTCATCCGTCCCGTCGAACTGGAGGGCGCTGCCGCTCTTTCCTGATGTCCATGCCGCTCCGGAAATCGCGCCGTTGTTGCCCGTGCCGCTTGCGTCCGCAGTTGATGTACCGCTTCCTTCATTCATGGGCAGGTAAAGGACTAGGCCGTCGGTGAGTGTATCGCGGACATAATTCAGCGCGTAGTCGCACAGCGATACGGTGCATACCTTTACCGTGTGCGTTCCGGGACCGACGGCGGTCATGACGTTTATTGTTCCCACAGATCCCGGCGCCACAGGCGAAGCGCTCCATTGCACGATCGCGTCGTCCACAAAAACGCTGAAGTTTCCCAGCGGAGCAGAGCCGCGATTCCTGACGTATATCTGCCCCGAAGGCGACGTCCCTTCTATGGAGAACTGGCTGGCGCCCTGCGCGAGCTGCTGCTGCAATTGCTGCTCTCCGCTTTCGGCTGCCGTCTGCGCGGTCCTCGTGAAAAAAAGGAACGCGAAGCCGGCTATAGAAACCGTCATCAGCAGCAGCAGTATTATTGCTACGACCGGAGTGATGCCGCGCATTAATCAATTATGGTCTGGGGTGCCTTATAAGTTTCTAGACGGACGGAAACGGAAGTATCAAAAACGGAAATACCCCTTCACCAGAATCCACAGCAGCGGTATGAGGAGCATGACCGCTAAAGTTATGAAGATTATCCTCATGCCTTCGGCAATGCCTTTCTTCGAGAAGCCGTAGAACAAGCCGACGAACAGGCCGCCGAAGTGGCCGACGTAGGAGACGTTGGGTTCTAAATTGAAGATGAATCCGTACACATTATACAAAGCATAGCCGAGCCCGAGCATGGCCAGGGGTATCGGGACGACTAAAGGATAAAAGGACAAATCCAGGGGCCGCAGCAGCATCCCGGCGCCGAGCAGGGCGAATATCCCCGCGGAAGCGCCCACGCCGACAACGCCGGGGCCGTAGAAGAGCAGCGAGAAAACATGGCCCGCGAACGCGCCGAGGAAGAAAAGAAGCGTCATTCTCAGCGCGCCGACCTCGCTCTCCACGGCGCTGCCTGCGAACAGCCATACAAGAACGTTCGCGAGCAGGTGCTGAAGCGACGCGTGCAGGAATATCGACGTTATGAGCACGTAAGGGGCTTTGACAAAATTGACGCCGGAGAATCCGTAGGCGTCCAGGACGAAGTCCGGGTCGGCAAGGAAAAACGTGTAGATGAAGGCGGCTATGGCAGCCGCGATGAGGAAAGTCGTGGCGCGCATGGTTTTGTATTTTGCACGGGGATTTATAAAAGGAAATTTAATTACACCCGAGAAAGCGGAATTTGGGCTCTAAGCTTGAGGTGACTTCTGTGCGTCGTTCCTTGAGGAGCGTATGACAACAAATCCGGGAACAATTCTGATAATCTCCGCATTGAAATACGAGCATTTTTATTACCGGTAAGTCTTTTGTATTCCTTTGAATCTATAAATCCTGCATTATTCAATGCAGGGAGAACAGCCTCCAACCGAGCTTCCCATAATTTTTTCTGTGGGCCGTGAGAATATTGAAGATAAACTTTTTTACGTCCATTATACCGCGGAAATTCTTCAATAAATGCGTCGTCTTCCAACAAATGCCGTGCCATCAGTTCTCTTGCCCTGTGAAGCCTGCTCTTTACGGTGCCTACTGGAATATCTGTTCGGACCGAAATTTCCTCATAACTAAATCCTCCCACATAACTAAGAATTAGCACTCTTCTTAGGTCTTTTGGCAATCTTTCTAATGCACTCCTGATATCATATCTGAACTCTTCCATTCGATACGCTTCCCACGTATGGTCTATTCCGTCTGTAGGCTGTTTAGAGACACTGCTGCCGTTTTGCAGCGGAAACAGCTCATCCAGACTTTCTACTTGTCGCAGTGCTCGCCTGCGGGCTTGATCTATATGTAAATTCGTGACAATCCTGTAAAGCCAGCTTTCAACAGCGGTTCCTTCTTCATATTTACCGATATGGCGCAGCACCCTTACTAGAGCATCCTGTTTCAGGTCTTCAGCATCTTCTCTATTCCCGGTTAAGCGATAAGCGATATTGTAAATTGTACTGCCATATTGCGCCACAAGTCTCTCGAACCTTGCCAGTTCTTCCTTTGTGTAGCGGAACATTTCAAGATTCAGTCGTCCTCTACCTCCTCTGCCATTTACTGCGGAACCAGTGCCCGTACCTTTGAGGTAATCGCCTTTTACACCTACATCATGCCGAGAAACAGCCGGTGCTAATCCCATTCACTTCCCACTTCAT
>JACQIH010000075.1 GCA_016198625.1 Candidatus Aenigmatarchaeota archaeon | reverse complement strand
GTGTGGAGACTGGTGCATTTCGGGAAAACAACTTTCAGAAAAAGGTGATGTCATGAAAAGAGACCTATGGGATGCGGAGCACAGATGTACAAAATGCAATAGTGTTATGAAGAGGAAGAAAATGACAATAGAGGGCATGGAGATAAGGTCATGGGAATGCAGAAAATGCAAGGAGATAGTGCTGCATCCGGAAGACGCGCAAAAAATGCTGGTCTTCAGCAAGCTCAAGAAGGGGATTCCGGTTAAAGTCGGGACCCTCGGAGAAGCTCTGATCATGAGGTTCCCGAAGGAGGTCGCGCAGCTCTACAGAATCACAAAGGGGGAAGAAATAAAGCTGAGAGCCGAAAGCCCGAAGAAACTTGAGCTGAGTGTTGATTAGCTTACTTCGCTCCTTTTATCAAAACGTTCGCGCCGAACTTCCACACCAGGATCTCCCCGCCCTCGGTGAGCTTTCCCTGGAATTCCTCGGGTATAGGCACCTCGCTCATCTCGTACGTTTCCAGATCCATCAGCTGCGCGTTATTGCCTGTTATGGCGACGACCTGCATGGATTTCTTCTCGACAATAGGGACATCGACCTTGGCGACGCCGGGCTTCACGATGATTCTTTTTATCCCGTCGAAAATCCCCACGGCAGTGAGCCGCGCCTTGGCCGCGCCGTGCTTGCCCGCCTTGCTTATCTGCACGTCCTCGACGCGGCACGGCGCTTCGTCGATGAGTATAAAGCCGCCTTCCTTCAGGTCCTTTATCTCTGTCTGGCGCTTTTCCATGATGAAAACCTTAAGGCTGGGTGTATTCCCTCTGCCTGAACTTCAGAACAAGCTGCATGTTTTCTACTCCAGCTTCCTGGCGACGAAAAGGACGTCGCCTTTCATTACCGTCCTGCGGTTCGCGTGCTTGCTTATCTTCACGGCCTTTTCAGCAATGTCCATGCCGAATTCCTCGACCGCGTCCCGCAGCTCCTCCGCGGCCTCGCGCGAAACGCGCCGCGCGCCCGCCTTCTTCGCTATCCGCTCGAACGGGTAAAGAGGTAGCGTCATGACGCTGTAAATATATCGGCGCATGTATAAATTTGCGAGCTATGCATTAGAGAGGTTTATTGAGGTCGTTATCAACTTCTGAAGAATACACCAAGCTCGCGCCAATAGCTGTCAATACAATTCCGAGAATCAATCCCGATGCCGTACTTTTACCGGCCTGGCCTAAGACGTAATCCCTGACTGCCAGAGATGTGAAGCCCAAGCCGAATCCTCCAATAAATGCTGCAGCTCTGTAAGCCGAAGGCATCTCTGTAATGTCTCTCCAGAAATTCGGAGGTTTTTCTCTTGTGTCCGGCAATCTCCCCCTGTATTCCGGCATAATTCCTATTATTGCAGAAACTTTTTGTCTCTATTTCAGCTTCCTCAAGAAGCGGTAAGTTATCGCCGGGTTGAGCCATACCGCGGCGAAGCCCGCAGCAATGACGAGCCAGAAGGAGATAAAGCGGTCCAGCAGGATGGCGGAGCCTGCGACGTGGGGAGCGACGCCCAGCTGAACGAGGGCAAGGATCATCCCTCCTTCCACGAGTCCGAGCCCGCCGGGCAGCCAAGGAACGGCTGACAGGACCAGCAGGACGAGCCATACCGCGACAACGACCTTGAAAGGCACCAGCTGGCCCAGCGCCAGGATAACCAGCCACATGCGCGCGAATTCCAGCAGCTTCATGACCAGGGAGATGAGCAGGACCGAAAGCATGCTCCTGCCGTCCCTGGCGAGCTCGCCGAACGACTCGTGGAACCGCTGGGCGTAATCCCTTTCCTTTAGCACGGAGAACTTCGGTATCCTCGAAACGAAGCCGATGATGCCGTCGAGCCATTCCCTGTTCGTGCATATCTTGACGAAAACCACTGTAAGGAAGACGGAAATGATAAGGAACGGGAGGATAGCCGGCGACAGCTGGCTGGGGATGTCGTTCTGCAGGAAAACCACCGAGGCCATGATCACTATATATAGGGAGATGACCTCGGCGAGCACGTCCACGGCGATCACGGCGGAGCCCTTTTCGGCAGAAATCTTGTCCTTCAACAAATAAACTTTGGCGGGCTCGCCGCCGAGGCGCGCCAGAGGCGACACCGCGCTGACGAACATGCCTATGAGCGACGCGTTCATGGCCTCGAGGAACCCGAGGCGCGCGTATTTCCTGGAAATCACCATAAGCCGGAGCGCCGTGAGGGACAGCAGCAGCACTTGGGCAACCACAGCCGCCGCGGCAATGAGCGGGTCGGCGCCTGCCAGCCCTGCAAGTATCTGCTCAAGCCCGAAGAACTCCGCTATGAAGAAAATGCTGACGGCGCCTAGAATCAGCAGGGCCAGCTCAAGCATGATGGATAATTGCGCAGAGCCCTTTTAAGCCAGAAACCGCCTGAAAGTAGGTTAATAGCCTTTCAGGCATAGTTTTTTATATATAAACCCTGAAAAATGCAAAAGCTTTAAATACTTTATGCTATAAAGTAACTTCTGCGTTATCCGCTGGTTAAATCACTTTTTGGGAGTGAATGGGAGATTTGTGGGTGCGGTTCGGAAACCTAATAACCTACTTCGGAGACTAAAATTGCTTTTGGTGATTCATAATGGCTGCTGATAAATGTCCTGAGTGCGGTTCGCGTTACTTTTACGAGGACCCTGAGAAAGCGGAGAAGGTCTGCGCGAAGTGCGGCCTTGTAGTCGAGCACAGCATGGTCGATACCGGTCAGGACTGGCGCGCCTTCGACCACGACCAGAAAGTCAAGCGCGCAAGAACAGGCGCTCCGCTTACGCACAAGAGGCACGACAAGGGTCTGACTACTGAGATAGGCAAGGGAGCCACCGAGCTTTTCAAGGTCCCTGCCAAAAAGCGCTCGCAGTTTTTCAGAATAAGAAAATGGCAGAAGAGACTTCTCACAAGCAAGGACAGGAACATGTCCTTCGCCTTGTCAGAACTCCAGAGGCTTGTTTCCTTCCTGGGCCTGCCGAAGACGCTTCACGAGGAAGTTGCAAACCTCTACGAGAAAGCCCTGCAGAAGGGCCTTGTTCGCGGAAGAAGCATTGAAAGCATAATTGCAGCTTTAGTTTATGCGCTCGCGCGCGAATATGAGACGCCGAGGACGCTGACCGAGATTTCACAGGCCTCCGGCATCGGCAAGCGCGAGCTGGGCAGGACTTACAGGTATATTTCAAGAAAGCTCAGCATCCGCATACTGCCGGCAAGGGCTGAGACATACATTCCGCGCTTCTCTTCGATGCTCAAGCTTTCCGACCGCGTTCAGATGCGCGCGATAAAGATACTCAAGATAGCCAAGGAAAAGGATGTCATCAGCGGAAAAGGGCCAACAGGCTGCGCAGCTGCTGCGATATATATTGCAAGTGTTTTGGAAGGGGAAAGAAAAACCCAGCGCGACGTCGCTGACGTTGTAGGCGTGACTGAAGTAACAATCCGCAACCGCTACAAGGAGATGGCCGAGGCGCTGGAC
>JACQIH010000071.1 GCA_016198625.1 Candidatus Aenigmatarchaeota archaeon | reverse complement strand
TCGCAATTGCACGAACTGCCGAAAATTTTGAGGAGAACATAGGTCTTGATTCCGGCTTTGTCACTCCACCTTTCACTATTACGGATGTTTCTGGAAAGCATTTTTCCCGTGATGATTTGAAAGGAAAGCCCGTAATGATATTTTTCACAACTACATGGTGCGTGCCTTGCCAGATAGGAGCGCAAAATCTTGCAAAATACGATTTGGAAACGGGCGACAACGCATTTAATGTAGTAATAGTTTTTGTGGACCCCAGCGAAACTGATCAGCAGTTGAAAAACTGGAAAAGCAGGTTTGCAAGAGAAGACTGGCTCATAGCAAAAGATAACGGAATGGCATCTTTATACAAAATGCAATACCTTGACACAAAATATGTCTTAGACGCAAAAAGCAGTATAAGATGGGTTGATTTGCAGCCGCTGGAATACCAGTCTGCTAAAAATGTGTTAACTCCTTTATTGAAGTGATAAAATGAGAATTGTTAAGGCGCTGAAAGAAAAGCCAGTTCATGCACTGGCGTCTGCGATATTCATATTTTTGCTTCCGTCATTGATACAGAGATTAAGCACATCATTGGCTTTTGAAATATGGTTCAAGACATTTTTCGAAAAGCCCCTTAGCGGAACTCTCTACTTGATGCTTTCATTGCTTTTTGGGGCTTTCATATCCCTGTATTTCTACAACAGAAACAAATGCATAGACTGCAAGAAAAAAGATATCAGCGCCGGTTTTGGCGGGGCAACACTGGGCTTTGTTTTGGGCATCTGCCCTGCGTGCATATCATTTATAGCATTTCTTTTGCCGTTAAGCGCAACAATATTATTAACGACCTATGCGCCAGTTTTCACTTTATTATCGATACTCGCATTGGGCTTTTCCATACACAAGCTCGGAGGCTTCAAGAAGTAAGAATCAATGCCCCCCGTTCTCAGCTCTTCCATTATTTCTTTCCGTTTTTCTTATTCAATGTCAATCTGCGCCCTCTGCAGCTTGCCGCTGTAATCGATATACACCGTCTTTATCTCGCTGAACTCGTCTATGCCCATTATGCCGGCTTCCCTCGTGCCGTTGCCTGTCTGCTTCACGCCGCCGAACGGCAGATGCACTTCAGCGCCGATTGTCGAGGCGTTGACGTACGTTATGCCTGCTTCTATGTTTTCAATGGCGGCGAACGCGTTCTTGATGTTCTCGGTGTATATCGACGAGCTCAGCCCGTACTCGATGGAGTTCATGTATTCCACGGCTTCTTCCAGCTTGCTGAAAGATATTATGGAAAGCACCGGCCCGAATATTTCTTCCCTGGCTATCCTCATGTCCATGCCGACTTCGGTGAATATCGTCGGCTTGTAGAAGAATCCGCGCGTGCCGTGCCTTTCCCCGCCGCACAGCAATCTGGCGCCTTCTTTCTTCCCTATCTCGACGTAGCGCTGGGATTTTTCAAGAGCCCCTTTATTTACAAGGGGGCCTACATCCGTCCTGGGCTCAAGCCCCGGGCCGAGGCGCAGTTTCCTGGCCCGCTTTACCAGGGCGTCCTCGAACTTCTTCTTTATTTTCTCGTGGACAATCACGCGCGACGCCGCCGTGCACCTCTGCCCCGTCGTGCCGAACGCGCCCCATATGACGCCGTCGATGGCGAGAGCAAGGTCTGCGTCGTCCATGATTATTATTCCGTTCTTGCCGCCCATCTCGAGGCCGACCTTCTTTATGCCTGCGTTCTGGGTAATCCACAATCCCGTGTCGCGATGGCCCGTGAATGAAATTCCCAGGACTTTCTTGTGCCTTACAAGCGCGGCCCCCGCGGGGTCGCCGGGCCCGGTTACAAGATTCATGACGCCTTTCGGCACGCCCGCTTTATCGATGAGCTTTGTCAGCTCGACAGCGCATAATGGCGTGTCGCTGCTCGGCTTCCAGACAACAGCGTTTCCGCATACCAGCGCGGGCATGAGCTTCCATGCCGGTATTGCTACGGGAAAGTTCCACGGCGTTATTAATCCGACAACGCCTACCGGCCGCCGCACGGTCATGCAGAACTTGCTGCGCAGCTCCGATGGCGTCGTGTTGCCGAAAAGCCGCCGTCCTTCTCCCGCCATATACTCGGCAATGTCTATGGCTTCCTGGACGTC
>JACQIH010000074.1 GCA_016198625.1 Candidatus Aenigmatarchaeota archaeon | reverse complement strand
TTTAATTACTTAGTCGTAACTAAATCTTTAAATATTTCCGTCGTCCTAGTTTATTTAGTGAATATTCTGTGGCAAATCATCAAAAAAACCGGCATCACGAGCCTACTGCAAAGGAATTGCATGAAATCGCCAATTTTATTCTTTTTTCTGATGGTCCAAAGGTATTAGACAGAATTTCTGACGTGGGAAAGCCATTAGCATCGGACGATCTTACTGCATATGATTTTTTGAACCATCGCTCTAGATTTTACCATTCAGTGAGACCTGATAGCGCTTCATTGACACGTGGTGATATCCGCGATATAAATATATACGTATCCGATGAAGGACCAACCGTTCTTCTGGACCCAGCATCTGAGCGTGATGGAATAATAGTGAATCGTAGATTGCTGGAAATGGTTCATAGAAATTTAAGAGTAGATTTTCACGGCATGCCTATTACAGCTTTTGATGCAGCCAGACAGGATATAATGCACGATGTCGCTCATGTGGTAATGCTCTATTATTCTCGAAGTGAGAATGTTCTGGACGATAGAAGCAAACATTCCTTCGCAGATGAAGGCATACCAGAAGTTGTATCTTTAGAGATTTTATACGACGAAAATAAAAGAGGTTTGGTTATAGCCCTTTTGACAGATTACGTAAAAACAGCTCTGAAAGCTGGTTATAATGTCGATGCAGATTATATATTTAGTTTTACAACTCCGAAGGAACGTGAACGAAAATTCGGAATCTGGGACATTTTAAAAGAACCTAGAATGTTTATAACAGGAGTCTTAAATATTCCCCTAAGTTATGGTGTTGCTATAGGCGCATTAGAAATGTTAAAGTTCAGATATGCTGACATCTCTTTTAAAGAAAGAAAAATTCCATGGAGCACTTTGGTAATGCACCCTCCTCTCAATACAGAGCTTACCAAAGAGCGAGGCTTGAGGTCCTATGAATCGCGACTGAATAACCATCCAGTACCTCTCACACTTAATCCGTAATATCCCTTATCTTTCTCTGGCCTTCGGCGCTGAGAAGCCAGAGGACAACCGCTATGAGCACGATGGCAGTGATTATCCTGCCGATGGTGCCTCCGACGAGAAGCTCGAGAACGTTCGAAACCAGGGAGAAAACGAGTATAACAAGCAGTACCAGCAGCAGGGCCTTCAATATCCATATGTGGTCTTTAGCCATGTCAATCGCCTGATAAAAATGACGGAGTGGAAACTTATTTAAATCGTTTCTTTCCGAACTCTTATCATGCTCGTAGCCGACATGCACCTGCATTCTTCGCATTCGCGCGCGACGGCGCGCGATATTTCATTGCAAAGGCTGGCAGACACCGCGAAGGCGAAGGGAATTGATGTTCTCGGCACCGGCGATTTTACTCATCCCTTGTGGCTCAAAGAGCTCAAGCAAGGATTGTCGGAGCATGCCGACGGAATTTATGATTACGACGGCACTAAGTTCATCCTGCAGGTTGAGGTATCGCTTATTTACTCGCAGGACAAGAAAACGCGGCGGATACACAACATCATTTACGCGCCGGATTTTGAAACAGTCGGTCAAATCAATGCATGGCTCCGCACCAAAGGACGGCTTGATTATGACGGCCGCCCTATTTTCGGATTCTCCTGTCCTGAATTAGTTGAGAATTTAATGAACATATCGAAAGACATAGTAATAATTCCCGCGCATGTCTGGACGCCGTGGTATTCCTTGTTCGGCTCGATGTCGGGCTTTGACAGCGTTGAAGAATGCTTCGGCGACCAGGCGAAGCACATATTCGCGCTGGAGACCGGACTGAGCAGCGACCCCGCGATGAACTGGCGCTTGTCACAATTGGATGATTTTGCACTCGTATCATTCAGCGACGCGCACTCGCCGGGCAAGCTGGGAAGGGAATGCATTGCCCTTGACCTGCAGAAGCCCACTTATGACAGCCTTTTTGATGCCATCAGGAAAAAGGACAGGGAAAAATTTCTTTTCACCATAGAAGTGCCGCCGCATTTCGGAAAATACCATTACGACGGCCACAGGAACTGCAACGTGTCGATGCACCCGAAGGAAGCGCTGGCGAACAAGAATCTGTGCCCGCGCTGCCTCAAGCAGCTGACGATCGGCGTCGAGCACCGGGTCGAGCAGCTGGCCGACAGGGAGGAGGGCTTTGTTCCTGCAGGGGCCGTGCCGTTCAAGAAAATAATTCCGCTGGACGAGCTGATAGCCGCGGCGATGAAAACCGAGGCTTATTCAAGAAAAGTGAGGGACATCTACGATTCACTAATCAGGCAGCACGGCCCGGAAATGAAAGTGCTTCTTGAAACCACTCACGACGAGCTGGCAAGAATAAACGAGGGAATAGCTGACGCAATCATGCGGAACAGGGCCGGCGAGATAAACGTTGTTGCAGGCTACGACGGCGTTTACGGGAAACCTGTCATTGACGAGGGCGAGGTCCGCAGCGTTTCATTTCAAAGGACGCAGAAAGGCCTCGGAGAATTCTTGAAAAATAATTAAGCAGAAATTTGGTGCGGCTGGTTTTGCTTTGCTCAAGGCAGGCCTCTCTCCACTTCCTCTACCGTCTGCCCCGACTCGACGCCCAGGACTTTCACTGATGTCTCCGCGTCGACGTTATAGACGTAGAACATCTCGAACCTTACCGTCATCGTCCCTTCAGGTATCTGCTGCCAGACGTTCCTGTCTATGGATATGGTGCAGGCGAAAGGAACCTTCTTGTCCGAGCGCATCTTCAGCAGGAGCGCGTTGTTGCCCGAGATGAAAACTTCCTTCGTATCCTTGGCGCCCAGGCAGTCAGAAAACTGCGCGCCCGTCCCGAGCAGGGTTATTTTTCCGAATATGAAGCCGCCCTGCTTCCCGTCGACGAATTCCGCGGGCGTGACAAAGCCCTTGCCGACGTTCTGCAGCTCGAAGACGAAAGTCGCTTTCTCCTTCTGCGTGTTGAAGTTCTCGAGAAGCTTCGGGTTGGTATCAACGACTACGGGCGTCTGGCCGCGCGTCAGCGCTATCTTCACCGGAGCGCGCTGGTTGGAAACGTCCGCTGCCAGCGTCACGGCCTGCCCCGTGTTCTGCCTTCTCCTGAACTCGTTTATAGACAGGACAGGGATGTTCGCCACGGCGTTGCTCTTGTACAAATAATAAATCCTAGCCGTCGGCTTGAACGTGGTGCTCACGCCCTCAGGCAGCACGGGCGGGAACAATGTCCATGCCGCGGTGAATATCTTGCCCGCGCGGTTGCGATTCACGTCAGGCGGCAGCAAATCAACGTCGGTTTTCACAAGGCTGTCGGTGAACACGCCGAGGTCCGGACCGCACAGGACGCTCTTGAACTGCTGCTTCACGCTGTCAACGTCGCCGCCCCCCACGCTTATGAGCCCGGTCGCGCGGAACAGCCTGTTCACATCGACCTGGATCCTCACCGGAGTTATGATAAACCTGACCCCGCCGAAAGGAACCGCCTCGAGCTCCTCGCTCACGGGCCTGCCGTCGGTCAGGCGCCAGCTGTCGACATTGAACAGCTGAGCGCGGGCGCACTCGGAGGTGAAGTCGCCGACATTTTCGCCGTCGAGAAAGAAGGACACGCTATCCGTGGGGGTCGCCGTGGCAGGCTCCGAGACGAACGAGTTTATAACAAGGCCGTTGTTCTCGTCGGTTTTGACCTGATTCTGCACGCAGGCGGAGACAACGACGACAGAAGCGAGCAACAGAAGTATGGCGTGCTTCCTCATGTGAAAAACCATTTATTTCATAAATGTTCTTTACATCCAGCGTTCCATCTTCGGATGGAATGTCCAGATTTGAGACACAATTAATCTTATCTTGGAGGCGGCTTAAATAGTTT
>JACQIH010000079.1 GCA_016198625.1 Candidatus Aenigmatarchaeota archaeon | reverse complement strand
GCCTTTTGTCGGCGCTGGCTGTTACGTTAAGCAGCTGCGACGTGCCCGTGCCGAACACCGCAAGGCTGCCTGTTTTCGTCGCTGTTGCAATCAGGTAGTCGCCTGCATTTATTGAGCCGCTCCTGTCCGTGTCGTTCCATAGCTTGATGGCTGAGACGTCGTCGTTGTTGGTATTGTTCAGGGATACGTTGAGCTGCGTCAGGTTCATCTGCTCGCCGGCTGCTGTCAGCGTCAGGTTCAATATAGGCACATTCAGCTGGCCGTCGTTGACTGTTGCCGGCGTAAGGTCGCTGCCCGCAAACGCAAGCGTACCGAATATCCTTGTCAAGTTGCCGTTGGTCGTGGTTAGCGTGATGTTAGACGAGCCTGACAGATTGACGTTGGACGATGCTGTGAATGCCCAGACGCTGCCGGTCGAGTTTATGCTCAGGTTAAACGTTGCACCGCCTGTTGTCGTTGATTCATTCGTGTTTATCACAACAATCACTGACCTGCCGGCTGTAGTGACGTTGAAGCTTATGGCTCTGAACAAATAAGCGCCGGCTGTTGTGGTATTGACAGCAGTCGCCCCGACAATTGCTAGGTCGCCTTCATTGAATGTTCCGCTGCTGTCCGTGTCGTTGACAAGCGTTACGTTGAATATATCTCCAGGAACATCAGCGGCAGTTCCTGTTCTTGTAAGGTTTATCTGCGTTACGTTTATCTGCTCGCCTGCTGCTGTGAAGTTAAGCAGCAGCACGGCAAAGCCCGTGGAATTTATCGCCGTGCTGTTCGCGCCCAGCGCCTTGCCGACAACCGTGAGCGTCCCGTGTATTGTTGTCGTGCCTGACTGCGCGCTTGCGAATGATATGTTGCCGGAGCCGATGCTCAGATTCTCGTTGGTGGTTGCGCCTACGACACTTATGTCGCCGGTATTGTTCAGTCCGAAGGAGAACGTCCTGGCTGCTGTCGCTGACGATATGTTTGCCACAACAATAATCCTGTGCGCGCTGTTCGCTGTTGTTGTCACGTTGAACTGGAAGCCCGTGAATTTGTACATGCCTGAGGAGGACGCGTTCAGCGCTGCGCCGAGTTGCGTGTCCGTTCCAGCATCGAACACCGCGTTGTTGTTCGTGTCGTTGAACAGCCTTACAAGAAGAACATCAGCATCTTCCGCAGACCCCGATCTTGTAACGTTGAATGCGGTTATGTTCATGCCTTCCCCCGTTGCGTTCAATTCAAAATATGCCATGGCGAGATTCGCAGTATTCACCGCCTTTGTTGCCGGGGCGAGATCATATCCCGTAACCTGCAGGCGGCCGTGTATGGTTGCCTGCGCGCTTTGCAGGGTTGTTCCGTTCACCTCAGTTACATTCGCGCCGGAAGATCCGCCCAGCGAATTCACATCGCCGGTTCCGTTTATGTTGAATATTACTGTTCTTCCTGCCGTAGCTGCGCCCGAGATGTTTGCAACAAGCAGCAGCGTCTGGTTCTGGTTAACTATGAAGTTGATCCCCGTGAATTCGTACTGTCTCGCGGACGTCAGGGCCGATGCATTGAATACAGGCGAATCCCCGCTGTCCAAAACATTGTCAGCGTCTGTGTCGTTTATCAGCCTTACGCCATCGATATCGCCGGCGGCTGCCGTCCCGCCCAGCGTCACCTTGATGACAGAGACATTGAACTGCTCGCCTACAGTCGTGAAAGCGTACCTGATCACTGTTACGTTCGTGCGGTTAACTGCCACGTTTACAGGCGTCATCGAGGTCGCTGTTATGTTTATCGTGCCGTTCACGACAACGTTGGGGCTTGATTGGTTCGCGGTTGTATAAGTGCCGTTAGCATTGGTACCATTTACAATTATCCTGAACCGCAGGGTTCCAGCCCTCGGCGACGCGCCCCATCTTTCAACCAGAATGTTCGTTGATGAGCCCTTGCCCAAAACCTCGGCGCTTCCACCTTTCGAACAGGTTATTGTATTGGCAGCGGAGCTGTTCGACCTGTCCCACTGCACGCCGGTCGTTGCAGGGATCTTCGGACACGTCACTTTGCCGACGCCCGTGTCGGTGAAGCCGGAGCCCGTGTAATCTATCCTTATCTGGTCTATGGTGTCGAAGTAGTCCCCGTCTGTCGCGTTGTTTGTTCT
>JACQIH010000070.1 GCA_016198625.1 Candidatus Aenigmatarchaeota archaeon | reverse complement strand
TCCTTGCGCGAGAAGCGCTTGACTGCGTGCTTAACCGGATTAAGCTGCGCGAGTGCGAATCCGGCTTTGACAGGAAGGCGAAAATGTCAGTTTTCAAAAAACTATCATGGTCGCCGCGGCTGGCTCGCTTCTGGTACGACCGCTTTGAGCTTGTTTCATGGGCTTTCGTGATTTTGTTCTTCGCCAGCCTGTATTTCGCGGTCGGCGGAATCTACAATCTTATAATATATGGAACGTGCGACCCGGCGACGGGGCAGTGCATCCTTGCGAACATTGCAAAGTGACCGAGAATCAGTACCTTCTTCTGCCGAAATGCCTGCGGCCGCCGTAATGCCTCTGGGGCCTTCTCACAAAAACCTTCGGGTAGTCCTTTTCAACCATCTTTTCTATGTCAGGGAGAAACCTGTGGATGCGCCTGAAGGATTCGTGGTCTTTCTTCGACAGCAGCGTTATCGCCTTGCCTTCCTTTCCCAGCCGCGCGGTCCTGCCGATGCGGTGCGTATAGTTGTCGGCGTCGTTGGGGACATCGTAGTTGAAAATGTGCGTTACGTTCTTGATGTCCAGGCCGCGCGCCGCGACATCCGTGGCGACCAGGATATGCGGCCTGCCCCGGTGAAAACCCTCCATCACATACAGGCGTTGCTGCTGCGTCATGTCGCCGTGTATGGCCTTCGCCTCCACGCCGTTCTGTTCCAGCGCCTGCGCTACGAAGTCCGTTTCCCTTTTGGTGTTCGAGAAAATTATTGCCAGGGACGGCTTTTCCTTCTTGATAAGGTGCAGAAGCAGGGATATTTTATCCTCTTCGGGGACGTCGCAGTAAAACTGCCTCAGCTTGTGCAGCGGAACGCGGACGGTCGTTGTTATCCTGACGGGATTGTTCATGTAGTTCCTCGCTATGCGCATGACGTCGTCGGATATGGTCGCGGAGAAAAGCATCGTCTGCCTTTTTCTCGGCAGGGTATTAACAATGCGCCGTATGTCGTCTATGAATCCCATGTCAAGCATCCTGTCTGCTTCGTCCAGAACAAGTATTTTCACCGGTGAGAAATTCACGGTTCTCCTGCTCATGTGGTCCAGGATTCGCCCGGGCGTGCCGACCACTATCTCGGCGGTGCGCAGCGCGTGTATCTGCGGCTCGATGCCCACGCCGCCGTAGACCTTCGCGACGCTCATGTGGGTGTATTTCGAGAATTTTTTTATTTCGCTTCCGACCTGTTCAGCCAGCTCGCGCGTCGGCACGAGAATAAGGACCTGCACGCCGCGCCTGGGCTCGATGAAATGCAGCATCGGAATGCCGAAGGCGGCCGTCTTGCCGCTGCCCGTCATGGACTGCGCCACAAGGTCATTCCCCTGCATCGCCACGGGGATGACCCGGTTCTGTATTTCCGTCGCCTTCGTGAAATTCATGTCCTTGAGCGCCGCTAGCACCCGCTTGTCAATATTGAACTTCTCAAACATAATAATCATTTAGACGATGCATTTATATTCAGTTAAATTACCCGAAAGTGAAGGCGAAAACCTTCAGCCTGTCCTCCGTTATTATTTTAATCTCGTTCGTGCCGTGCCCGCCTTTCACAAGGCTGTACATGTCCGGATGGGTGACTATCACGAAGCTTTTCCCGCCTTCCATCACGACATCGTCGCCGGCTTCGCCGTCCTTCAGCGGCTTGTCGTTCAGCAGTATTTCTGCCCTAGCCGTCCTTTCCGCGTCCAGCACGGCATTGACTTCCGACGCCGTGTATTTCAGGGCAAGGTGGCCGCGCTTTTTTTCGTGCTGCAGATGTTCCTCGTGCTGCGCCCACTCGCCTTCCAGGTATATGACATCGCTGCGGTGGTGTTTCGGGTCCGAATAGCTGGAGCAGTCGCCGGGCAGGCACACCACGCCGTTGCCGAGCCCCTGGTTGCGCAGGTGTCCCGCGTATATTTCGGGCGTTACGCGGCGCTGCTGGGCAGCTGTCTCCTCTTTCGTGATGGTCGTTTTCAGCCCGAGCAGCTCGACGATCTTTCCCTCGGTCTCTGAATACGCGCCCTCGCCTGCATGGTCGTACGCAATCGCTCCTTTCTTGTCGACAAGGAGCTTCCGCGGCCACCATTTGTTCCGGTAATTGTTCCATGTTTTGTGGTCGCTATCAACGGCAACGGCGTATTCGATCCCGTGCTTTTTCACCGCTTGCCTCACGTTGTCGACGTCCTTCTCGAACTCGAATTCGGGCGTATGAACGCCGATTATGACGAGGCCTTTCCTGCTGTAATCCTCGTGCCACTGCTTCAGGTACGGCAGGGTCCTCTGGCAGTTGATGCAGGAATACGTCCAGAAATCCACGAGAACGACCTTGCCGCGCAGCTTCGCCATGCTGAGCGGCTTCGTGTTGAGCCATGCCACGGCATCCAGAGGCGGGGCGGGCTTCCCGAGCCATCCCTGCGAAAACAGTTTTTCCAGCATTGCCTGCACCTATTTGACAAAACCTGCAGGGTTCTCCATGAACCTCTTGCGGCATTCGGAACTGCAGAAGAAGTAGCCGACCCCCTTGTAGCTGGCCCTTTCCTTGCCGATTTCAATGTGCATCTTGCATACAGGATCTATTGGCATAATTCCATCCCTTTACGTTCATTAACTTGTGATGAAGGGTTTAAATCTAAGAATTCCACCTATTATATTGAAAATATTACTAGTGGAATTCTGGAGCTGAAAACAGTTTAGTAATATTTTCAACAGAGGAAAGAGGGCAGGGGGGAAAACCTTGGTTTTCTCCTCTTTATGCTGGCGTGGCAGAGCGGTCATGTGCTCGCCTGCAGAGCGAGATAGCCCGGTTCGACTCCGGGCGCCAGCTTTTTTAAAAGAAAAAACGAAGTTTGAAGAAAGAAAAAATAAAATCACCAAAATTATTTCGCCTGCACGATTTTGCGCACAGGGAATGATATTTCTATTCCCTCTTTATCGTATCTTTTCTTCAAAGCTTTGACGAACTCGTGCGTTACCAGGTATTGATCAACGAACTTCTCCACTCGCAGAATTACGGAAAAATTGATGTTCGAATCGCCGAACGTATGGTAGCGTATGAAAGGCTCGAAGTTTTTGATAGCGCCGGTAACTGTCTTCTGTATCTGCCTTGCCGTTTCTATGGTAACTTTCTCGGTCTTGTCCAGATCAGAATCGTATGCAACGCCGACCTGAATTACAACAGCCATCTCATCCTGGGGCGCGCTGTAATCCGTTATGATGCTGTTCGCGAGCTTTGCGTTAGGAACTATTACAAGGTTGTTTGGAAGCGTCTTTATCTTGGTCGTGCGCCATCCTATCTCCTCCACATAACCCTTCGGCCCGCCTTCTATTTCAATGTAGTCGCCGACTTTTATAATTTTGTCAGAAACCATGAAAGTGCCCGAGAACAAATTCGAAAGCGTATCTTGGAGCGCGAGCGCTACTGCCAGGCCGCCGATGCCCAGGCCCGCAATGAGCGGGGTAATCTCAACGCCGAAGCTTTTCAATATTATAATGAGCGCAATTGCATAGATGAAGAAATTCAGCATCTTCCTTATGATGGGCATGAATGTTTCGTCTAATTTTGTTTTTGTTTTCGCTACTATTTCTTTGGCATACCAGTCGAAGAATTCTTTAATTATCCTGCTTACTGTGTATGCGGCAAGAAGAACCCACACGACAGTAAACCCTGCTTTTATCGTATCAAGGTAAGGGTCTACATAGTTCAGCGAGTCTATGGCAAGAAAAATACCGCCAAGAATTATCGCTATATACAGGGGCCGCCTGATTGCGCGCAGTATCGCGTCATCAAGTGTGGTCTTGGTTTTCGCCGTTACATGAAGAACAACACGCCCAAGGAATATCATGAATGCCTGAGAAAAAACAACAGACGCAATTATGATTATGCCTGCAAAAATCAGGTCGCCGTAAGGCATCGCCTTTATCTGCTCAAGAACCATGATAAGAACTGGAACGCAACTTATAAAAACGTGAAATGATGCAGAACTAAATTATGGGAGGCTGTTTTGGCAAAATCTGAAATTCCTTTTTAAGCGCATGCAATAAAATAGTTAAAGCAAAGGGAAAAGGCTGCAGTTTTGCTACAATAAAGAAAATGCTTTCCTTTTTCCAGTTAACAGGAGGTTATGTAAATGGCAGAGAACGTGAAGGATCTCATAGAGGAAGTCAAGAATCTTTCTGAATTGATGCTGGACCTGGCTTATTCTTCGGTCCTTTTCGACAGCAAGGACATAGCGAAGGAGGTCATTATCTCCTACGACCGCCTGAAGGAGCTGGAGGAGCGCCTTTACATGCATCTGTTCGCTGCGTCCCGCGGGAAGTTTTCGCATAGGTTCATAAGCATAATAAATCTCATAGCTAATTCCGAGAGGGTCGCCACTGCGGCGAAGAACATGGCCGAGCTGGTTCTCGACGGCAAGGAAATGCATCCTGTGATTAAAAGCGCGCTGAAGGAGAGCGAGGAAACGGTAGTCCGCACGCAGATAAGCTCCGCCTCAATTTTTTCCAACCAGGCTATCGGCGACCTGAAGGTCAGGACGCAGACGGGCGCGCGGATAATAGCCATAAGGCGCGACGAGGCCGGGCGGAGCAAATGGGTCTTCAACCCGAGGAAGGACACGGTCATGAGGGAAAACGACGTTCTCATCGCCGTGGGGCCGAAACCGGCCTGCGACAAATTACGCAAGGTAGCAGAAGGGGTGCTCAAAAAGTTATGAGTGAGGAAAATGAAGAGAGCTCACAAAGGAACTTTTCAGAAAAGTTCCACCAAAGCGGAAGAGCAGGAGCCTCTTTCGGGCGGGCAGACGGTTTACGAATCGGTTTCTAGGCCGCTCACGGCTTTCACCAGCTATATCCGTCACGGGATACAGACTGTCAGGGAAAGCCTTTTCGCCCTTTTAGTGAGCACGCTGACCGCGGTGAGCGCCGGCGTGTTCCTTTCGCGCTCCGAAGAGCTGCTGCTGCTCATCCCCGGTCTCATAATTTTGGTTCCCGGAGCGCTCGACATCCGCGGCGCTATTTTCGGCGCCCTCGGCTCGCGCCTCGGCTCCGCGCTGCATCTGGGTTATATTGAAGAATTCTCGCTTAGCAACAGGCATGTGCGCCGGAACATATACTCGACGATGACGCAGACCATCGTCGTCTCGGTGCTTCTCGCGTTCTTCGCGAAACTGCTCGCATCCTTTTTCGGCTTCGCCGATGTTTCGCTGTTCGAACTCATTGCCATATCGTTCCTTGGCGGCGTCATCGCCGGGCTCATACTGCTTTTCATGACGTTCCTCATCGCCATGAAATCATACCAGCGGGGATGGGACCCCGACAACATTCACGCGCCGCTTATCACCGCTCTTGGCGATTTCATAACAGTCCCAAGCCTGCTGCTTGCGACGACCATAGTTCTTGACATGAGGCCCTTCCTCGATTTCTTCGTTATTTCCGTCATCACAGTCGCGCTGGCGAACGCCGTCCTTCTGTTCCGGCACGAGGACAAGGATTTCAAACGCGCGGTATTCATCAGCCTCGCGGCCGTGACGCTCAGCGGTTTCGTGTCATCGATGTCAGGCATTTTGCTGCATTCGAACATAGAAAGGCTCGTGGCTGTCCCGACGATTCTCATAATGCTCCCCGCGTTTCTCGGACAAGGAGGGAACATAGGCAACACGCTAGCCTCGCGCATTTCGACGAAGCTGCATCTCGGCCAGCTCGACCCCGAGCTCCGCCTTGAAAGGGAAATCAAAAGGGAATTCGTCAGCTCTTATCTGCTGGCAGCGATAGTGTTCGTTTTTGTCGCGGTCCTGACCCACATAGCCGACATAATTTTCCATATACCCGCGCTGGGCCTGAAGATGACGCTCGCCATAAGCCTGTTCGCGGGGATTGCGCTCACCACTATAGTGATAATGCTCACGTTCCTGATATCGGTAATGGCGTACAGGCACAAGGTGGATCCCGATGACGTCACGATACCGCTGATAACGGCCCTCGCCGACATAATGGGCGTCTTCGCGCTTATAGCCACGCTCGGGATTTTCGGGATAATTTAAGCCCTTTTCTTTGAAATCTGAACATTCCACCTATCTTTAGATGGTGGTATTATGGTGGAATGTTAGATGTAAAAACCATCGCGTTAATGTCATAATGGCGTCTTTCAGATGCCATTGCCTTTAGGCAATGGTTTTTCACAAGAAAAGCGTTTATGCAAAAGAAAGTATTACTCCTTCTTCTCTTCCTTCATCACTTTTTTCACGATAATGAAGATGACCAGGGCGATAATCAGGAAGTTTATGACAGCACCGAGGAATGCGCCCCAACCGATGAACACGGGACCGATTGCCAGCTTTGCGGTCTGCCATTCCCCGCCCGGGATGAAAAAAGTGATTACCGGCATGATTATGTTGCTCACCAGCGACTGCACCAGCGCCGTCAGCGCGACGCCTATTATGAACGCAACGGCAAGGCCCACGACCTTGTATTCCTTGAGGAACTCGCGGAATTCCTGTTTTATGCTCATAACAAACACCCCAGAAGCAGGAAGACGACCCGACTTATTTTTAGCAGGCAAAAGGTTCTTAAGCGCAAAATCAGAACAGAGCGTCAGCTGCCACCCCGCGCTCCCCGAGAGCGCCTACTAGTTCGTCCCTCGTTTTCCCGAAGAAGCTGCCGTCCATACCCATGCCATTCTTTTCCGCAGTTCTTTTCCACAGGTGCGGGTAGTTCATCCTGTCCACGAACGCCGATTCAACCAGCGGAGCCACCGCATCGGCAACGGCTTCCGCGTTCATCGGCATGATAGGTCCGATGAAGGCGTAAGTGCGCAGACCTGCTTCCTTCAGCTTTTTCAGCGTCCCGATGCGGACGCGGAACGGCGGGGTGAACGGCTCGAACACGTTCTTCACCTTGTCGTCGTCCGTGGTTATGCTCACTCCCACGGTGCATTCCTTGAATTGCTTCAGCAAGCCGATATCGCGCGT
>JACQIH010000069.1 GCA_016198625.1 Candidatus Aenigmatarchaeota archaeon | reverse complement strand
GTCAGGCGCTACGACGATTACTCGCAGTTCAGGATAAACGTCTCGATGAGCGCGGAAATAGACGAGAAGAAGACGCTCGAGATAGACATGGAAGGCTCCGTAACGACCAAAATAGAGGAAGAGGGGTTCTTTTCTTCTGTCTTTGCTGAGTTTTACCTGCAGGGCCTTTACGAAAGGACGACTGCGCTCTCGAAGAAGGGCCTCGAGGAAGCCAGGAAGGACATGGAGTCGTCAATAGCAGCGCTCGCGAAGAAAAGTTGAGATTTGGCTGGGCTGTGCTTGGTATATTGGATGGAACGGTAAAGACCATATCTCTCAACGATGTCTTCCGTAATGCAGAAATTATCCCGCTTAGTTTTGGCATTTAAAGTTTTCCCGCCATAACCTTCTAAGTCATTCGGGGTCTAGGAAACGCCGGTTGTCATATTTATTTTCAGTTCAGTCAGCTGCGTCGAAGATGCAGAGCCTCTTTCTGGACCCCTTCAAAAGCAGATTGAAGTTCCTTAGGAACTTCGGTCTATTTCGGGGTGATTGCCATGGCCAAGTTGGCCCAGAACTTCGCGAAATATTTAATACATGCCAGGCTCCGCGCCAAAGGGGTCGTCGAGAAGCCCGACGTCATCGGCGCCATATTCGGGCAGACGGAAGGCCTGCTAGGCATAGACATGGACCTGAGGGAGCTGCAGAGGACCGGAAGGGTGGGGCGCATCGAAGTCGACGTGAAGAACGACAAGGGAAGGTCCTACGCCGAGATATACATCCCTTCTTCCATGGACGCGAGCGAGACGTCGCTGATTGCCGCCTCGATGGAAACCATAGACAAGGTCGGCCCCTGCGACGCCGAGATAGAAGTCAGCAAGGTCGAGGACGTCCGCGCGCAGAAAAGGAAATACGTCATCGAGCGGGCAAAGGAGATACTGAGAGGCATGCTGGACGAGGGCATGCCGGACGCCCAGCACATATCGGAAATGATAAGGGAGTCCGTCCGGTCGTGGGAGATATCATCATATCACGGCCTACCATGCGGGCCCGGAATCCTAGACGCGGAGGAAATCATAATAGTCGAGGGGCGCGCGGACGTGGTGAACCTGCTGAAGAACGGGATAAAGAACGTGATAGCCATAGAGGGGTCGAAAATACCCGAGGCGGTAATAGAGCTGACCAAGCAGAAGACGACCACGGCATTTCTGGACGGCGACAGGGGCGGCGACCTTGACATGAAGAAGCTGCTTCTGCTCGCTGACATCGATTTCGTGGCGCGCGTCGATCCGGGCAAAGAGGTCGAGGAGCTGACGAAGAAAGAGATATACAAGGCGCTCCGCGAGAAAACTCCGCTGACGGCCGCGCCCGCTGTTGATGCAGACGAGCCGGTTGCCGAGGAGAAAGCGGGGATAAACGACGACATGAAAAACGCTTTCGGCGCCCTTCTCGTGGAGCTGACAGGAAGCAGGGCCGCATGCCTGGTAGACAGGAACATGCGCATTCTGGCCAAGATACCGCTGAGCGAGATTTCCTACATCATAGACGACTACAGCGACGTGCTTGCGATAGTGTTCGACGGAAAAATAAACCAGGACATAATCGAGCTGTCGCTGCAGAAGAACATACCGTACCTCGTGGCGACGGACTACAAGGAGAATATAACGGTCCCCGAGACCATGACGGTCCTGACGCAGAAGGATTTGGGTGGCAATTAAAGCAGCCTTCACAATACTATTCTATGTCCGAGTTCAGGGACAGGCTGCGCAGGCTCGACGCCCTCGAAGGCAGGATCAGCTCTGTCATCATCTTCAACGGCGGAGCCGACCCGAATTTTTTCTATTTCACCAACACCACGGCGGCCGGCGTTTTCTATTACGATTTCACGAAGCCGAGGATCTTCACGAGCGAGATGGAGTACAGGCGGGCGAAGAAGGGCTGGGTGAAAAGTGTTCAGATAGGGAGCGCAAAGGACGTGCTGAAGAAACTCAGCGGCACCGTCGGCATAGACAGGAAAAATATACCCGCAAGAACGCTGTCCGCCATAAAGGCGAAGAAATCGGACATATCGCCCTTCCTCGAGGCGATGCGCGCCGTGAAGAGCGGATACGAGAAGGCGTGCATCAGGAAGTCGTGCCGCCTAGCGTCGGAAATTTATGAGAAGGCTTCCTCCGAGGCCAGCGGGAAAATGACGGAACTAGAACTGAAAGGTCTTATCGAGTTCCTCATGCACAAGAAAGGAGCCACGCCTGCATTTCCGACGATAGTGGCGGCAGGGAGCAACGTCGTTTTCCCGCACCACGAATCAACGACCAGGAAAATATCGCGCCCCCTGCTGATAGACATGGGCGTGCGCTACAAAGGCTACTGCTCGGACATAACGAGGACGACCGGCAGCAGGTTCGAGGGCATTATAGAAAAGGTCTTTGATGCTGTCGAAGCCGAATTGAAACCGGGCGTAGCCGCAGCGGAGCTGGACAAAAAGGCGCGCGCCGCTCTTGGCAGATATTCCAAGTACTTTTTGCACAGCCTGGGCCACGGGATAGGCATTGAAGTCCATGAAAGCCCGAGAATTTCGTCTAAAAGCAACGATGTTCTTGTCCCAGGAATCGTATTCGCCATAGAGCCCGGATTGTACCTGCGCGGAGGAATCAGGCACGAGGAGGATTACCTGCTCGGCGAGTCAGGCGCGGTGAAACTGACCTAGAAGGAATAACGAGAAGGGAGCCACAGCTAAGAGCAACCCTTCCCTTCCTAGTCGTCAAGCATTTCGGGCCTGACTTTCGATTCTTTTTTGAGATAAACGACGTCCCTGCAGGTCTGGCATTCTATTTCCATGAACCTGACGGTTTCCATCTTTACGCTCATTTCTTTTCCGCAGCATTGCGGCAGTTCGTTCATTATAATCACCTCTAGTAACTTTGTATAAATTTTCCCGGAACAGAAACAGATTGTTTTTAGGTCATCTTTCAGAAGGAGAAAGAATCATCCCGAATCAGCACTTGTAGCCAGACGTAAATCTGACCAAATTAATGACCATAGTCCAGTGCTGAGCGGGTTTCATTCAAAAAACCTGTTTGTATTATGTTATACTTAGAAGAAAAGACTATAAATCCCTTTTGGTGGCGCTGCGGTGGGAAATCATTTGGGAGGAACATTGGCGGCGACTGTATAATTCTTTGCGTTCCATGTAACAGTATCATCAGGACATCTGTATGGCTCTATTCCACTATCACTTAGAAATCTCCTTTTACCTTCCGTAGTTATTAACTCATTACCGTCAATCTCGGCTAACACAAAATGTTCATCCGCTTTAGGTTCGCCGTCCCTTTTCATAACGTAAGCTTTACCAACCTCTAATTTTTCCCGCCCTCTGATAGCGCCAGGAAAATCCGGCGGAGTTTCTGGATAAGGAGGGGCATTCGTCGAATAGGGTGGCAAACGGTTGTATAACATAACATTTTTTATTAGAAGCAAAACATTTAAAGCTTTCTATTTTCACTACTTATTAATAACATCAATCCCTGACAACCTTCCCGTTCTCCAGCAGCGCTCCCGAGCGGCCGTTCGGGTACGTTATCTCCACGTTCACGCCCTTGTTCGTGATGAAGTCCCAGTGCAGGGC
>JACQIH010000011.1 GCA_016198625.1 Candidatus Aenigmatarchaeota archaeon | reverse complement strand
GTAGTTAAATAATGGAATATGGGCACATTACATAAACATTACGCATAGAAAATGAACTGCGAACAGAGCTCCTTGATATCCGACGCGACGCGCTCTTTCGCCGCGGTGTCGTTTCTCTTCTCTATGGTTTTCGCTATGAATCCGGCTATGGCTGTCATCTCGCCTTCCTTCATCCCGCGCGTCGTCAGCAATGGCGTGCCTAGCCGGATTCCCGACGGGTCGTAAGGCTTCCTCGGGTCGAAGGGAATCATGTTCTTGTTCACGGTGATTCCGACTTCGTCTAAAAGCAGCTCCGCTTCCTTGCCTGCAACATTCTTGCTGCGCAGATCAACGACCATGAGATGGTTGTCCGTGCCGCCCGTGACGAGCTCGAAGCCGTTTTCGAGCAGCCCTTCGGCCAGCGCCTTCGAGTTGCGGACTATCTGCTTTGCATAGTCGGCAAATTCCGGCGTTGCCGCTTCCTTAAGCGCAACGGCGATGCCGGCTGTTGTATGGTTGTGCGGCCCGCCCTGCAGCCCCGGAAACACCGCCCTGTCGATGAGCGTCGGCAGGTTCTCCTTGCTTCGCTCAGCCGCTTTGAGCGGGTCCGAGGGATTGCCGTTGCACAGTATCATCGCGCCGCGGGGCCCGCGCAGCGTCTTGTGCGTCGTTGTCGTGACGACGTCGGCATGGCCCACAGGAGAAGGATGCGCGCCGCCGGCAATGAGTCCTGCAATGTGGGCAACGTCCGCGACAAGGAAAGCGTCAGCGGCCTGGGCGATTTCGCCGAGACGCTTGAAATCAATCACGCGCGAATAAGCGGTTGCCCCGCAGAAAATAAGCTTCGGCTGTTCCTTTTTGGCGTGCTCTTCTATCAGATCGTAGTCAAGCCAGCCGTCCTGGCTTGTTACGTAAGGAGCTGATGAATAATATTTTCCCGAAAAATTAACAGCCACCCCGTGAGTGAGGTGCCCGCCGTGCGAAATGCTCATACCCGTCAGCTTCTCGCCGGGATCCAGCAGCGCGAAGCACGCGGCCTGGTTCGCGGGGCTTCCCGAATACGGCTGCACGTTGGCGTGGCTCACGCGGAAAAGTTTTTTCGCGCGCTCCCTTGCTATGCTCTCGACTTCGTCTATGAAAACGTTGCCGCCGTAGTATCTTTTTCCCGGATACCCCTCGGAATATTTGTTTGTCAGCACGGAGCCCATGGCTTCCAGGACAGCAAGCGATACGAGATTTTCCGAAGGAATCATCTCAAGGCCGAACATCTGCCGGTGCTTTTCTTTTGCAATCAAAGAAGCAATGTCAGGGTCGGATTCTCTCAGCGGCAATTCGTGCCATTCAGGCATGCATCAAATACAGCGGGAAATTATTTAAGAAGAAAAGAAGGGAAAGAGATAAGTTACTCCGTAGCTCTCTATGGTTTTTCCTTCTCTTTCTAATCTCATCCATCTGTTATTCCCTTTTATGTTTTGCTCTGATATTATGCAGCATGCAGCAGTATCTGGACGTTCTCAGGGACGTTTTGGAGAACGGCAATGACCGCCCGACGCGCACGGGCATAAGCACGCGTGCGGTGTTCGGCAGGCAGATGAGGTTCGGCATGAATGACGGCTTCCCGGCCGTGACCACGAAGAAGCTGGCTTTCGAGTCGCTCAAGGCCGAGCTGTTGTGGTTCATCTCGGGCAGCAGCGACGTAAAGGATTTGCAGAAGCTGGGCTGCCACATCTGGGACGCGAACGCCGAGGCGCAGTATTGGAAACATAAGGCGCGCTTTCCCGGAGACCTCGGCAGGATTTACGGGGTTCAGTGGCGCCAGTGGATGTCGCCGTCCGGGAGGACCGTGGACCAGCTTGCGCAGGTCATCGAAAACATAAAGGACAATCCCGGCAGCCGGCGTCATGTGGTCATGGCGTGGAATCCCGGAGAAATCGGCCAGATGGCCCTGCCGCCGTGCCACGTTTTTTTCCAGTTCTTCGTCGCGGACGAGAAGCTGTCGCTGTCGATGTACCAGCGCAGCTGCGACATGTTCCTCGGCGTCCCGTTCAACATAGCCTCGTATTCGCTGCTTCTGCACATGGTCGCGCAGGTCTGCGGCCTGAAGGCCAATGAATTCATTCACATGCTGGGCGACACGCATATTTATCACAACCATTTCGAGCAGGTGAAGGAGCAATTGAAAAGGAAGCCGCTCCCGCTGCCGAGGCTGTGGCTCAATCCGGAAGTAAAAAGCATTGACGGTTTCAGGATGGACGACATAAAGCTGCTCGATTACCAGCACCACCCGCCGATAAAGGCGCCGATGGCCGTCTAACGTTCTTTCGAAAGATCAAAAAAGGATTTTTATGACGGTTATATCGCTCATTGCTGCCGTAAGCAGGAACAGGGTCATAGGCAAGGACTACGACATGCCGTGGCGGCTTCCTGCGGACTGGGCGTACTTCAAGAGAAAGACTATCGGCAAGCCCTGCATAATGGGGCGGAAGACCTTCGAATCCCTAGGCAAGCCGCTGCGGGACAGGCCGAATATCGTCATAACCCGCGACGTCGCTTACAAGGCGGACGGCTGCGTCGTCGTGCATTCTCTAGAAGAGGCGCTGCGCGCCGCAGGCAACGCTCCCGAAATCATGGTCATCGGCGGCGCGGACGTATTCAGGCAGTTTCTTCCTTTCGCCAGCAGGATGTACCTGACTTTCATTGACGAGGATTTTCAGGGCGATACGTTTTTCCCTGAATACAATGCCGACGAATGGGTCGTGGCGTTCAGGGAAGACCACGAGCCTGACGGGAAAAACAAATACAGGTACAGCTTCGTTCTATTCGAGAAGAAATGAAATGAGAACTAGTTTTTCCACAATTTTTCCAGCTTGATGCCCGCCTCTTTCATCAGCTCGGTCCCTATGTCCTCGGCGTAGTCAGCGGCTGAGACCACGCGGACAATGCCCGCGTTGATTATCATCTTCGCGCACTGCTTGCACGGCGTGTGCGTCGTGTATAAAGTCGCGCCTTCGGTGTTTATGCCGTGGAAGGCTGCCTGCACTATGGCATTCTCCTCGGCATGGCAGCAGGCGCACTTGTCCAAATCCTCGCCGGACTTAATCTTGCCTTCCTTCCGTTCCTCGCATCTCTTGCACCCGCCTTCGTTGCAGTTCCTGACGTTGCGCGGGGTGCCGTTGTAGCCCGTTGAGATTATCTGCTTGTTCTTCACGAGTATGGCGCCTTTGGACCGCGACAAGCAATTAGACCTGGACTTCACGGCTTCCGCTATGTTCATGAAATACTCGTCCCAATCCGGCCGGGGCATGCTTTGTGATAGTTCGAAAAATTGATAAGGTTATGCGGGCAGCGATTAAGCTGAGCACCAGTGGTCTAGTGGTATGACTTGAGCTTCCCAACAAACTCTCTTAAAAAGAAAGTTTGACCAAAGAAGGAAAAAGCTCAAGATCCGGGTTCGATTCCCGGCTGGTGCATCTTTAATAATGTTTTAGAAAAGTATGGAGCAAACTGGGCTCGTAGTCTAGGCAACTTTTCGGAAAAGTTGCACCAAAAGGGAAAGTTGGGAAAATGGCCATGACGTCTGCTTGACGTGCAGATGCGAAAGCAGCACAAAAGGTCACAGGTTCGAATCCTGTCGAGCCCATGATGCCCCTTCCCGTGATACAGGACAAGTTCGAATGCTGCCGCTGCGGCGCCTGCTGCACGAACATACGGACGCTGCACCAGGACGCGAAGGAGCAGCGCATAATTTTCAGGATACCGGACAACGAGGGCACAGGACTTCCTTTATGGCCTTGGGAAGCGGAGAGGCTGCGGAAAATAGCGGAGGAGCGCGGCATCGACGCCAGTATAGAGCCCTTACAGTTCTTCTACGACAAGAAAGGGAAGCAAGGGGTCATCGTTTCCTATCATCTGAACAGCAATTCATGCCCCTTCTACAAGCCCGGGGAATGCACGGTTTATGGGCAAAGGCCGCACGTATGCAGGATGTTCCCGCTGATAAGCTCGGGCATCTTCGAGTTCAGGTTCGGAAGGCAGCCGCGCTTCGCCAGGACCGTGTGCAATTCGGATTCCGGCGCGGGCTGCTATGAAGCTGGCAACGCGAAGGACTTCGCGGGAAGAATGAGACAATACTACGATGATTCCTTCATTGTCGCCGTCCAGAACGACATAATCAATTATTTCATTGCGAGCAAGATAAAGGAGCTCACACAGGAAGGCGTGATAGACCCTGTGATAGCGCCCAGAGAGCTTGCGCTGGGAAGGTTCGAAAAATCCGGGAAAATATCCTTCATGCAGCTGCTGGAAGAAAACGGCGAGAACGCGGAAGAATTGGCAGAAACTTTCAAGTCCCTCAGGGACGCTGAAAGTCTCGTCGGCTCCCTCACCTCGTAGGCAGCTCTTCGTCGCCGCGCTTGCGCTTCGTGAAGAAAGGGAACCTGAATTCCTGTTTCGGCTCGTCCTTTTTCGGCTGCTGCAGTTTTTTCAAAAAGCTGAAATCGAGCCTCGGCTTCTGCGCCTTTTCGTCTTCCTTCGGCTGCCCTGCCT
>JACQIH010000068.1 GCA_016198625.1 Candidatus Aenigmatarchaeota archaeon | reverse complement strand
AACGTCCCGATGATTTTCACGTTCTGCTCGCTCGGGTACGTGAGCCAGACGTAAAGCAGGGGAGCGAGCGCCAGCATCATGGCAAGGAAGTGCCACCTTCTCCTGTATTCGTAGACGCGGTGCGCCTTTTCCCTGATTTTTGATTTAATCTTCCTTATTCTTTTGATTTTCATTCCAATCACGGACGATGTTTTCGAACATCTTCAGCCCTTCAACCAGCCGCGGTCCCGGGCGGTTGAGCAGCGAATCGTCGGCAACATGCAGGCTGCTTTCCTTCACAGCCTTTATTTCTTCCCATCCTTTTCTTTGCTTTATCCATTCCAGCTTCGCTTTTTCGCCAAAGCCACACCAGCTGACTATAATTATGTCGGGACTGAAATTTATAACCTCGTCATTGCTCACCGCCCTGCTGTGGATTCCCTTCTCACATAAGCCTGAAGCGCCAGCTATTTCCAGCATGTCAGGAATCCAGTTGCCGCACACTGTCGGCGGCTTGTGCCATTCCTCTGCATAGATTTTCGGTTTGTTGATGAAACGCTTCGCCCTTTCTTTAACAGCAGTTATTTCAGAGCGCATTTTTTCCACCAGAGCGGATGCATTATTTTCTGCATCCAGTTTTTCTCCGGCTGAAATTATGCTTTCCAAAACGTCTTCCATCGTTACAGGATCGACATGGAAGACATCGTAGCCTTCCTTTTCCAGATTTTCTTTGACTTTGTTCTGGACGAACGTTGATGTAAGAATCAGGTCGGGTTTCAGATCTTTAATCATTTCAAAATTTATGTCGAGCCATCCGCCGACATTAGGCTTTTCTTTTGCTGCGGGCGGATAATCGCAGTAGCGCGTGACGCCGGCAATTTTGTTTTCAAGTCCCAGCGCGTATAAAATCTCGGTGTTGCTCGGCGCCAGCGATATAATGCGCTCGCAAGGCATGAAAGTAATATCGCAGTGAAAGGATAAAATTATTTGCTTACGTATTCCTTTAATTCATCAGCTTCCCCTTGACTTTCAAGAAGACGTAATGTCAAAAGAATACCAGTTAATACAGGTCCTTGAGCTTCCCTAGGTAGTTGCGATAAGTATCTTTCAACAAACCCCATTAATTCGGGTTGGGACTCTCCGAATTTTGATACGAGCTTCGATTCAAATTGCGGGTCTTGTAAAAAATCTCTTTGTAGATACAGTCTGGTTCCTTCATTTACTGTTGGAAGTTTATAGTTCATATGTTTCTTTTACTATTTTATAGTAGTAACTATATATCAATTTCTGTAAAAAACATATTTTGTAGTATATAATTTATGGACTCTAAAGCTCCAATACGCGACCCTGCTTGCCGAGGGAAATGACGCGGGTCTTGCCTATTTTCTCTTCAAGGCCCTCGGTCTCGTGTATGTGCCCGCACAGGTGTATGTCGGGTTCCAGCTCCTCTTTGGCCTTCCGTACGCCGGCGCTGCCCGGGAATTCCGATATCTTCTCGATGACGCTCCTGGCCGGGTGCATGTGCGTCACCATGATCTTCTTCCCGGCCTCGCCTACCTTCTTGAATCCCCTCTTGAGAGTGTCGAAGATTTCCCGGTCCGAGAGCACGTTCACGCCCACGTTGCCGCCGCCGCACCCGAAAAATCCGACGTCGTTTATTACAGCGGAGCGGTCCTGCAGGTTGTTTATCTTGTATTTTTCCGCCAGCAGCCCTGCGGTCGCTATGCTGTCGTGGTTGCCCGCCACGAAGAAGACGTATTTCTTCTTCTCAAGGAACGGTCCTATCATGCCGTGCCAGTCGTTGTCGAAGTAGGTCAGGTCTCCCGCGAGCACGACCAGCTCCACCTCGTATTTCTCTGCCTTCTCGGCCAGCCTCTTCACGGCCTTCGTGTCCTCGTGGATGTCCGACGCGGCCAGGATTTTCAGTTTCTTCCTCTCCATGGAAAGCACCTTGTATATGTAGAATCAGGGATTCTTATAATTTCGAAGAATTACAGGGCAGGCACCCTATGGCCAATGACAGTCGCTCTTACTTCATTGAAGGCCGGGCACATGGATTGTGCAATATCTAGAAAGCGCTTATAAGACCTCTATTTTCTGCCTATTGGAAAAACCTCTTCAGATTTTTGTTTTCGCAATTTTATTCGCTTTTTCGTGAGTTCATCAAGGCTTACTTCCGAAACCCAATCGGCAACGTCTTTTTGTCTTTTCTCTATCCCGGCGTCGATGGCAGCATACAATTCGTTTGTAGGAAGTGCTAATGCATTTGCGATGGCCAAGGCGGTTACTACATAAATTTCGCCGCAGATTTCCGTCCCGCCGCCTCTAGCAGGAATCTCGTAGGGCACAAAGCCGTTTCTTATTCCCGACAGACGGTCATAGAACGCCTTCCTAAGGCCGGCATCGTAAGTTCCGCGCGGAACTTCGACACCCTTCTTTTCTGCGAGGTCGGCGTAAATATTTCCCAAGGAGCCGTCTGGTCTTAACTCGAATCCGTGACCAAGTTGTATAAATTTCAGTTCTTCTGATAAAGGGAATTCCTGCATACCTTTACCATTAAAATAAGAATACTTAAAACTTTCTATTCTGTCACTACTTTATAGAAACAGCTTCAGGGCGAAGCCTCATTTCATTTTCTTCTTCTTGTACTTGCGCTCGAAGCCCTTCTTGTAGCCCTTGTACCTGCGCTTGTCCTTGCGCTCAAAGGCCTCGTACTTGTCGTCCTGCATAATATCTCCTATCTAAAGCTCTTCCCGCACCCGCATGATGTCTTTACGTTCGGGTTGTGTATCTTGAAGCCCGCGCCCTGTAAAGTTTCTAAATAGTCCAGCGTCGAGCCGCCGAGGTGCTCCATGTCAGCCTTGCTGATGAAAAACTTGATGCCGTGCTGGACGAAGACCATGTCCTCTCCCGTGCCGCCCTGCTCGAAGTCGAGGACGTACGTGAAGCCCGAGCATCCGCCGGGAGACACGCCAACCCGCAGCCCCCACTCCTGCTTGCCGTCGCGCTGCATGAATTCCCTGGCCTTGGCAGCGGCTTTTTCCGTTACGGCAAAGCCTTCTTCGGCGTTTTGATGCCTTCCTTCTTCAGGTTCCATGTTATTCAGGTCTTCGAGGATTGCATTCAATTGCTCCTCGCTCATGCCGTGCCCCAGGGTTCCCTGCTCTATCGTCTCATAAAGCGAAACTCCGCAGCCGAAGCAGTGCAGGCCGTGCTTCAGCATGACATCAACCGACTGGGGATGCTTTCTCACAAGGTCGGCTATCATCATGTCTTTCGTGATTTTTGTTATTGTTTCCATGTTATCGTCTCTTAATTTCCGGCAAACTACTAAAACTTTATTTATGCCGCCTGCTCATTATAGGGCATGAGAAATATAAAAGCGGTGATATTCGACCTCGGCGGCGTCGTTATCCAGTGGGACGACGACATCGTGTTCAGAAAAGCCGCCGCCATTTCCGGCATCCCCTTCGCTAAACTGAAAAAAGCAGCGGAGAACGAGATGAAGGCGTTCTACAAGGGCAAAATGAGCGAGAGCGGATTCTGGCGCCGCGTCCTTGACAAGTGCGGCGTGAAGGACCATGTACTGCTCAGGCTCGACAAGCTGTGGCTGACCGAGTACAGGAAGAACGCGCGGCTGAACAGGGAAGTCGTGAAAATGATAGCAAGTCTGAGGAAAAAGTACAAGATAGGCGTTATCTCCAACCTTGCTGTTGTTCATGACGTCATCAACCGGAAAAGAAGCTACTACAGGCACATAAGGCACAAGGTCCTCTCGTACCAGGTCGGGATGGCGAAGCCGGAGCCGGGCATTTACCGCGTAGCAGCAAAACGGCTGCGCTGCGCTCCCCGCGAATGCCTGTTCATCGACGACAAACTTATCAATGCCAGGGGCGCGAGGAAGGCGGGAATGAACGCGGTGCATTACACGGGCATTACAAAACTGAGGAAAGATTTGAAGAGGCTCGGCATCGCCGCATGAAGATGGATTTTAATAAGTTAGATTGAATTAACCAAAATGCCGTATAGGGGCAAAGAGCAACCAGCACGCCTGGAAAAAGGAAGGCCTGCACAGAAACGAAGAGAAGCGTATTCACAAGATCCTTATTCTCCCCTGCGAGAGGGTTCAAGAATTCCGTATTATAGCACACTTACCGCTGCGGCTCATAGATTGGCAGGCTCTGGAACAGGATTCGACATAGATGCTCTTCACTTGGAATGCCTTGAAAGAGGCTTGAAGATGGCCAGAGTTTTTAAAGGGGTGAGAATGATTGTCGCTCAAAATGAATGGGTAGAAGACCAAAACCTAGACGGCGTTTATCATATTGCCGATGCCGAACCAGATTCTTATGAGACAGGACCGCCTGATATAGTGGCTATTAGAGAGCATTTACATCAGCGCGCTTCATAGCATCCTTAATCATGCTCTCTATTTCAAGCACGCTTTCCATTTCCCTTATTTCTTCAATCGTTGCCCGCGTCTCGGGATGCTTCGCGACGAGGAACGTGCAGCAGTCCTCATAGGGCAATATTGACGTTTTGTATGTCCCGATATGCTCCGCTATTTCAATTATCTCGTTCTTGTTCATGCCGATGAGCGGCGCGAACACGGGATAGCGCGTGGCTTCGTATATGACGTTCAGGTTCTCTAGGGTCTGTGAGGCAACCTGCGCGATGTTGTCGCCCGTGACAAAGCCCTTGGCGCCTTCGCTGCGCATTATCTCTTCAGCAATTTTAAACATGAAGCGGCGGTAGATGAGCATCCGGTAGCGCGGCGGAACGTGCTTCACGAGCTCCGCCTGCAGCTCCAGGAAAGGTATCATGTAGAGGCGCGATTTAAGCTGGAATTTATTCAGCGTCTTCACTATCTCCTCGATCTTCCTTTTCTTCGCCTGCTTCGCTTTCTCGTCGTAGTTGTAGAAATGGACAAAGATAACTTCGCAGCCGCGCTTCATCAGCGAGTACGCGGCGACGGGCGAGTCAATGCCGCCGGAAAGCAGGCAGACCACCTTTCCCGCTGTGCCCACCGGCAGCCCGCCGATGCCGCGGATTTTCTCGGTATAGACAAAAGCCTGCTTCGCATCAACCTCCACGAATATTGTCAGTGCAGGATTTTCCAGCTTCACTTTCTTCTTCGTCTTTGTCCTCACGCATTCGCCCAGGATATTGTTCATCTGCAGCGAGTTGTAGGCGAATGCCTTGTCCGAGCGCGACGACTCTATCTTGAACGTTTTCGCCCTGCTCTTCTTCGCGGCGCCGAGGACGGCACCCCTTATTTCGTCAAGCTTCGGCCCGACCACACGGCACGGCGAGAAGTGCGCGATGCCGGGGATGTGCTGTAGAATACGCTGATTGTCTTTGCTGTCTTCGGCTTCTACCAGGATTTTCCCGTATAATCTTCTGGAATTCCTGGCTCCGAGGGACTTTCTTATGTTTTCCACTAATTTGTTCTCAAAAAACGGCCTGTTGCCGCCTTTCGTGCCTATCTCCGAATAATGGACTAGTATGGGCATGAATATAAAATCCGCAGAAAGGGTTAAGAAATCCGTGACGCCTTGGCAAAATCGCTCATCTTCCGCTGTGCCAGCAGCCCGCGGAGCATCGTGCTCCTTCGTATCCATGTATTCACGCCGATGCGCATGCGGCTGTTGATGTGAGCTAAAGCAGAAGGCATGCTGTCGAACGCCGCGGGTTTTTGCTTCAGCGCGTCCCGCATGTTCTCGCGAACGTTCCAGACGCCTAACGGCACGTAGCCTGTGTAGCATTCCCTGAAGACTATGGCTCCTGCCTGCTTTCTTTCTTCGCTAAGGCGCTCGGCGATAGCAAACCTTGCTGAATAATAGCATCCTCCAATCTGGGCGTAGCCTTTCTTGCCGTCATTCCCTTCCCAGTCGCCGAAGATTTCTAATCTGTCCCCGATTATCTGCGGGAAGAACGCTTCCATGGTCTCGTATTGCCAGTGCGTCGGTACCAGCAATACTACGAACTTGTTCTGGAGGTGCTCGGTTTCATATACCCTGTATTCGTCTATCGTAGGGTTTTGCTTGACGGAGTCAAGCAGGTGCAGCCCGAGCATGTCATCAACAGCCGTGATGCTCCATCTGGTCGGGACAAGCTTCCTGTTTCTTTCCAGGCCGAAGGCTCCGGTGCTGAACGCCTTTTGCATTGAAGAGAACGCAACGTCTTTTTCGTATAAAGTGATGACAGCGTCCCTTGACAGCAGGTCGGTGTCGTAGAAAGCGCGCTCCATGTGAGGCTCGAACTTCGCCGCATCGACCCGCATTCCCTTCAGCGGCGCGCTGGGACCGAAAGGCTGCATTTCTTCATGCACGAAGTGCCCGCGCGGCTTCTTCTTGAACTCCGCGTCTATGTCTATCGAGCTCTTCGACAGCGATATTTCCTGGAGCAGCGAGACCATTTTTGTGCGGTCCTTAACGTTGACGGGCTCCTTGCCTCGTATCAGCGTCAGGCGAAAATCGATAATGTCCGACTGCGATTTATTGCCGATCCACTGCTCAGGCGCGTCCATTATCGCGGTGTCGCCCTGCACCGGCGGGATTAAGGGTCCCACGTGGACGCGGGGGTATCCCTCCCGGCCAATAAAAACCGAAGGCGGCGACGAGCCCTCTATGCGCTCGCTCGGCACAGTGATCGTCCTCATGGGGAAGCGCGAATACAGGCGCTCCAGATAGCGGAGCTTTCCTTTGAACATGGCCAACCACGACCTGAACTGTCCTTTTGGTGCAACTTTTGGAAAAGTTGCCTAGTAGAATAAATCGCGGAAGTATTTTAGTGTTTAGGGATTGAAAAATATGTTTAGGGAAATGTGCTGCGCTGGCTGGTTTGCATCGTCGAGTTCCTGGAATTCACAGGCGATATCCAGCTCCGCGCCCCCGCCTGGAAAGGCCTGCGCGACGACAAGGCGCCCGGGGAATGCACCATGGAGGACCAGTTCCCCGGGACGGCGAAGAAGAAGCCGGGATAGTTCCAAGAAATTGCTAGCGGTAAAGATTAGTTTCCTCTACCCAAGAATCAGGATCGAATACCTCCTGAACTAGTCCGAAGAAAAAGCTTCTGGCCGTCCTTTCATGACGAGGAAAGGGGTTTTCGTATTTCAGATTCGGAGCCATTTTTTTATGCTTTGGGCCCAGGCGCGGCATGCTATACAAAGAAGTTGAAGGCATCTTTGTCAAAATTATTAGAAGAGCAAGAAAAATAAAGCTTACGGCGTAATTTCCGCGTAATGCTTCTGCACTACTTTTTCTTGATTTTGAGCCACGCCCACGCCGCAGCCGCGCCGAAGACGAAGCCGCCGACATGCGCCCAGAATGCAATTCCAGAGCCTGCGCCGCCGACAAGGGACGCGGTTCCGAAGAACAGCTGCATCAGGAACCAGAAGCCTATCATAAGCTGCGCTGAAACAGTGCCGCGGTAATAATAAGAAAACACATGGACGCGCACGTGAGGGAACATGACCCAGTACGCGCCGAGAACGCCCGAAATCGCTCCCGAGGCGCCTATCGCCGGCACGATGGAGCCGAAATTAGTTATATAATGGGTCGCGGTCGCGGCGATGCCCGAAAGGAGGTAGAATGCGATGAACAGCGGCTTGCCCATCCTGTCCTCGACGTTGTCCCCGAACAGCCAGAGATACCACATGTTGCCGAAGATGTGGTCGAAGCCGCCGTGCAGGAACATGCTGGTGAATATAGTGAGCAGCGAAGCCGCGGCGGGCGTGAAGCCGTACGTGTTTATCACGTATTCGAAGTTCGTCAGCGACCACAGGAAAATAGCGACGTTCGCCGCAATCAGCGCGTACGTGACGTAAGGCGTCGTCTTCGAGACATTCTCGTCTTTGTAAGGGAAGAACTGGCCTTTAGAAGAGGAGAAACCTACGGTTTCTCTCTTTCTAATCTCGTTTCCCTTTTTAGAAATATTATTCATCCTTGAAGTTTCTTTGGAAATTTTAAATACTGGGGGTTGCATAATCTCTTCACGAAATTCGATCATGTAATATGGTCTAGACAGAATTTCGTAGAAATTCTGGGTAGGTGGATTTGATGGCTTACACAGTTGCTTCGCAGGTGAAGGAACTTATCAAGAAGCACGAGATGCAGACGGCTTCCGACTTTGTCGACGCGCTCGATAAGGTCATTGAAGCGAAAGTCTCCCGTGCCGTGGAACGCGCAAAGAGCAATGACAGGAAGACCGTAAGGGCCGGGGATTTGTAAGGCGTTTTTCTTTTATCTAAGCAGATTAATTTTTGTTTTTCCCGTTTTAATTGATTAGAATAAGTTATGAAAAAAATAAAAGCAAAAATCAGAATACCCTTTTGATCTCCTTCCTGCAGAAAGTTTATTTCCCGGACAGCTTGTGCTTTTTGATGTATACCCACAGCTTCTTCGTCATCTCGCTTGGCGCGAGCTTGCCCGAGCCGAACACATCTTCAACAGTTTCCTTGCGGCCCTTGAAGCTGATGGAATATCCGCCAAATGCTTTCTTTGCCATTATTGTTCACCTGAGAATAATTAGGAAAATAGTTTTTTAAGTCAGAAAAAAGGCAGTCTTAACGACTGGGAAGAGGTGATTATCTTTACTTCTATTTGTATGCTTCCCTGAGCAACCTATAAGCAAATTGCGCAGCATCATTTTGGCCTGTTTCTTGAGCCACTTTCACAATTCTTTCGAGAACATGTTGCATGTTTTCTCTAACTTCATTTAATGTTGGTTCGCCAATAACCATTACAGTATCCGGATGAAAGTAAATAACGAATAGCGGCTCTCTTACATCTGGAGCTTAACCTTGAGGTATTTCTTCTTCTGTGTAAGGTAAAGTTGTTATTCCACTCGGCAAGGTTTCTATGCGGGCTAGTCTTTCTCTTAGGGTTTTAATTCCGTACATATTATTACCTTAGAAATTATTCCCTGTGTATCCTTGCGCGGCTCGGCGTGACGATGAGCCAGTCGTCGCCCACGCCCGCTATGTCGCCGTTCATGTTCGTGACGCTGAGCTTGAGCTTGTTGACGCACTGCTTGAGTTCGTCCAGGTTTGTTTCCTTCAGTTCGCGCATGCCCGCGACCACGACGTTGCCGGACTTGACGTGCTTTATGATGCGGTCAACGGCGGTCAGAGAATCAAGCTTGTCAACGACGACGTGCACCAGCGGCGCCTCTTCCTCGCCTTCCAGCTCGTGGTATTCCTCGACAGTCGGAGCAGGCTGTTCTTCTTTCTTCTTCCTGAAAAGGTCGAGCAATCCCATTATAGCACCAAATTCTAGTGGTATAAACGTCGCTGAACTTTTTAAGGTT
>JACQIH010000065.1 GCA_016198625.1 Candidatus Aenigmatarchaeota archaeon | reverse complement strand
ATCAGGATTCGCGGGCACAGGAATGCGGGAGAACAACACTATGTTGTTACGAGAAAAGGCTGGCGAAGCCTTCGAGAAGACGGATATCATCAGCCTGAAGAAATATTGTCAAGTGAAGCCGCTCCGAATGGATATGAAATAGTAGGTCATTATTGCATGAAATACAGTCAATACTACGGCTTTTAAGCCGTTTATAATACTTCTGCATTTCTGCAAAAATACTACGGGCTTTAGCCCGTAGATATTTATCCGATTTTCTTGACGAAAGAAGATCTTCAATAATTCGACAATCACAGCTTCTTTATTTTTCCCGGTCTCGGCTCGAAGCAGATGCCTTCCGACAGGAGCTCGTTTATGATGCCGTCTATTACGTCCTCGCTGAGCCCCGAAGCCTGCGTCAGCTCGGTGTAGTCGCAGCCCTGGCCCGTATCCATGTTCGCTATCAGCTCCAGGATTTTTGATTTCTCGTCGGCCGTTTTTTCCTCCACGACTTCCTCGGACTGTATAACAGCCTCGACCTCTTCGTGGGCTATGCCGAAGCGCTCGAACATGTGCTTTTTCAATTCATCAACATCAGCGGCCTGCTTCTGGTATTCCAGGATAAGTGCGCGCTTCTTCTGCAGCTCGCGCTCCTGCTGGCGCAGCTCAAGCTCGCGGAGCAGCTCGTAGTTCGGGGTCTCCGCCTTCGCCACGACCTCGGGCATGAGATAAATCTCGCCCTGGTATTCCCGGACCCTCCCGATTGCATCGACAATGTCGCCCACGGCCACGCTGTCGAACATGGAAACCGCGTTGAAGACCTTCGCCCTTATCGTCTCGGTGCCGTCGTCCAGGGTCAGCGACGCGAACTTGCCCGTCTCGGAGACGAACTTGTCGACTACCGTGGCAAGCACGCGCACCCGGGAAAGCTGCTCGCCCGCGGCGGTAAGAACGTAGTTCGGCTCGAACCCTTCCCTGACAACATACTTGCCCGTCGTGATCGCCTTGATGCGTGTCTTGACTGCCGTGAGGCGCTTTTTCTCCACAATTATCACTCCATAATAAGGTCTTCATTCTTAAATTTCTGACGTGCTTCTAGATTTTCCTTATGAATCCCGGGCGGGGCTCGTAGATGGAGCCTTCGCGCTTCAACTGCTCGAGTATTTCGTCGATGCTTTCCATGCCAAGCTCTTCTGCGGACGCTTTCACGTCCTCGACATCGACCTCTTTGCCTTCCTCGCGCTGCATCCGCCCTATGATTTCAAGCACGGTGACCATCCTTTTCCTGCGGCTTGCCGTGACGCCGCTCTCGAGCTTGTCTATGTCAAAGCGTCCCGTCTCCACATCGTATCCCAGCTGCTGCAGCGAATATTTCATCAGGTTTATCGCGCGGGCAGCGTCCTGCGCATCTATCCTCGTGCTCAGCCTTATCTTGGCCGAGGCCTCCGCCAGCCGTATCAGCGCCTCATACTGGCGAAGCGTTATGCTGACGACGAATGTCTCGCCGGTGGCGTACTGGTTCCTCATATCCACGTAGAAATTCTTCAGTTCCTGGGCAGCTTGCGGCGTGAGCTCTATGTCGCTTATCTGCTTCGCGTAGGCGATGTATTTTCTCAGCAGGTTCTTGTCTATTATCGGCTCGATGACTTCGGGAGTCGTGCGGGAAATTATTATGTGATCCGCCAGCTTCTCGTCCTGGGCCCTGTCGGGCTTGTCCCTCAAGGCGAATTTCAGATCAAACCTGGACAATAAAGTCTCGGGGATATCCAGCTGCTGCACTATCGGCATATCGACGACGAAGCGGCCGAACTTGGGGTTGGCGCCGGCGAGCACGGCAGTCTGCGCAGGCAGCGTCGCTACGATGCTTGCCTTGGCGATGCTGACCGTTTCGATGCTGGTAGCTTCGTGCATGGCTATCTGGTCGTCCCTGCTCATCTTGTCGAACTCGTCTATAGCAATAAGGCCCTTGTTGCACAGAATGAGCGCGCCCGCTTCGAGAACCCAGCCGCCGATGGCTTCGTTTTTCACGACAGTAGCGGTAAGTCCGGCTCCTGAAACACCCGATCCCGAAACATAGCGGCTGCGCGGCATGGTCGAGGAAATCAGTTTCAACAAAACACTTTTGCCAACGCCGGGATCGCCCGTGAGCAGCACGTGGATGTTTCCGCGGATGATTGTCCCGTCGGGAAGAACCTTCCTGTTCCCGCCGAACATCTGCAGCACAAGGGCTTCCTTTATCTCGTCGAAGCCGTATATTCCAGGAGCAACGCTGGCTTTCAGTTTCTCATAAATGCCCGGGTCCGAAGCCAGCTCCTTGATAAGGCGCTCCTCCTCCTCGCTTATCTCCAGTTCCTCGAATTCAATATCAGAAGGCTCGACGTAGTTCCCTTCTATATACATGTCCATGCGCGTGCTCAGCTTGCCCTTTATGCGCTTCGGCAGTTCCTTGAGCACCCCTACGACCTTTATCCGGTTTCCGGGGTCGGTCTTCCGCTGCATCCTCGGGGTCGTAAGGTCTTCCTTGAGAAAAACGGATATCTCCCCCGGACGCTCGCCCGTTGTCAGCTCGAAGGGCTCGACGCCGACGAGCCAGCGGACGTCTATCATCTTCTTCGCGACAAGTTCGAAATCGCCGCGGCGTCCGCACTCGCACTGGTACGGCTTCTCCAGAATATTTCCTGACTGCACAACAGAAATCTTCGTCCCGCATTCCGGGCACTGGAAAATCGCTTCCTGGACCTGCGGCTTCACCTCGCTGCCCGCTTTGATTATCGTGTCGATCATAATCAGCTTGCCGAGGTGCTTCGCCCTTAAATTTCTAATCCTCACGACGCGCCGCTCGGGCAGGTTCCTTATGCGTACATTGACCAGAGAGCCTTCGATATTTTTCACTGCCTCGTGGAACTGCTTCAGCAGCTGTTCAGGCTCCTCCAGCAGCTGGTCAGCAAGAACAGGTTCGTACCTGTCCAGGTCGTTGAAGTCAAGAATGAGCGGCTCCTCTTCCTTCAGCGCGGTGAGCAGCTGCGTGTAATACTTTTCGCGGATGAACTCCTCCGCGCGAGAAACGTAATCCATGACTCAGAATAAGCCGCGAAGACATTTAAGATTCAGTCGAAAGGAAACATAGGTCAGGCGTTCAGAGGCAAATTTCTCTTGAACTCTCCTTTATTTCCTATGGAAATAGGCTTTTCATAGAAAAAATTCCTAGACATTCAGGCTGCGCAGCTTTGATTCCAAGCGCTTTACCGCTTTCTTGACCGCGTCCAGGGATTTTGCTCCGGCGCAGACCACCCGGCCGGAGCTGAACAGGAGGAACGCGACCTTCGGGTCGTATATGCGGTAAACAAGCCCGGGGAACTGTTCCGGTTCATACTCGCTGTCTTCGAGCCGGAACGCCAGCTGGTCCAGATTAAGCTCCTTGCCAAGGTTGACGGAAACCACTATATTTTCTATCTTTACTTTTATCGCGTTCTCGTTCACGCGTATGCCGATTTTCTTTATGTTGCGCACTGTTTTCTGCAATGCCCTT
>JACQIH010000064.1 GCA_016198625.1 Candidatus Aenigmatarchaeota archaeon | reverse complement strand
CCTGCACGGGCGGCTTCTGCGTGCATGCCATATGCAGGTCGGCATCAACTTTCTGCGGCGACAGCGTGTGCGACAGCGGTGAGACATGCACGTCGTGCAGCGGCGACTGCGGCGCATGCGCTTCAAGCAGCAGCAGCAGCGGCGGAGGCGGTGGAGGCGGCGGCGGACCTTCATTGCCATCAACGACTGAAACAGTCAATTCAGTGCCTGCAAACACAGCAACGACTGTCAAGATTACGGAAATGAAGCTGCCTGTCAGCGAGGTGGAGCTCACGACAAAGGTCACGGCAAGCAACGTGCAGGTTACGGTCAAAGAAGTCTCCGCGCCGTCCGGCGTAAGCGCGCCGATTTCATCCGACGCGGGGAAGATTTACAAATATATTGACATAACAGCGAGCGGCGTTGATAATTCGCAGCTGAGCAAGGTAAAAATAAAGTTCAAGGTTGCCAAGACATGGTTCACCCAGAACAGCATAGAGCCCGCGACTGTCAAGCTGAGCAGGCTTGTCGGCACAGCATGGACAAAACTCGGCACGGTCCAGACAGGCGAGACGGCTGCGGACATTCTTTACGAGGCGGAAACGCCGGGACTCTCGACCTTCGCAGTTACGGGAGAGAAAACATCCACTCCTCCTTCATTCTCCGCATGCGGCAATAACATACTTGAAACCGGCGAGGAATGCGACGAACAGCAGCTTGGCGGGCAGACATGCGTTTCGAAAGGATACGCCAGCGGCACCCTGAAGTGCGGAGCGAACTGCAAGTTCGACACTTCTGCATGCGTAGCAGCAGGACAGCCACCTGCTGAAAAGCCGCCTGAACAGCCGGCTCAACTCCCGAAACTTCCTGAAATCCCGATGGACAAGGTTTTGATAGGAATCGGGCTGTTTGCCCTCTTGCTGGTAGCATACTATTTCTGGATTCACAAGAAAGGAAAGCACGTGCACGTGGGCACCGAACATCTGCAAAACAAGTAAGCATTGTAAGCGGATTTAAGCGTTCCTTTTAATTCTATTTGCATGAATCGTTTCATCAAAACTTCCGCGCCTTTTGCATTGGTCATGATTCTTCTTGTTTCGGCGTGCGTCCAGCAGCAGGAAATAAAGGAGCTGCGCATACCAGGGCATCCGCAGATTTACGCTTTCAGCAACGACCTGCGCGAGGTCCTGAAAGTCCCTGTGCGCGACAAGCCTGAAATCGAGGCGTTGTTGCTGCAAAGCGGCTCGATGGATATTGTTTTCAACGGCACGAGCGGCCAGGATAACGCGTATTTTACCATAGTCGTTCTCAACACAGTGTCCAAGCTCCAGACGTATTCCTACAACGAAGGCAAGCCCCTGAATTTCCGCTCGTTTTATTTTGTCGATGAGCAGTGGTACAACTCGACGCATGACGAGATAGAAAAGCCTGTTCTGGGCACGACGATGTGGTTCAAGGGCCCCGAGACGGGAGCGACGGAGACCTCGGTGAGCGTTGAGGACAATATAATTATTATCCAGGGAACTTCGTACAAGAGCCTCACCATGGCGGGCGACCGCCTTGTACTCGTCGCTTTCGGTATAGAGAGAATATAGATTGGAGAGTAAGGAGAAGCAAATGAAAAGAAAGGGTATTTCTGAATGGATTTACGAAAACCGTCTCGTCCTTGCAATTTTCCTATTTTCCACCGCGTTCTTCTTGTGGCAGCGCTCGACAGGCTTTTCATGGGACTTCGCCACGTACGTGCTCAACGCGAAGTTTCTTGCTGGCAGCGGCTTCTATTACGAATGGACAAGGCAGCCGCTGCCTTCCTTCATGATTCTCTCTCTGTCGTTTCTTGGCTGGGCTCTGGCCGAGTACGCCTATATCATAGTAGTTTCGATTCTCTATCTCTATTCTTCGCTGGTGTTTGCCAGGAAAACCGGAATCGACAGGACGCTCTTTTACGCGTTTTCCATGAACGCCTATGCTCTTGTTTTCGGCCTTAAGCTCGGAAGCGAGCTGCTCTCGCTGGCCCTGCTGCAGCTTTTCATTGCACATCTTTACGACAAGAGGGCCGGCATATACGCAGGGCTCTCTTTCCTGGCGAGGTACAGCAACCTCAATTTTCTTCTGTTCCTGCTGGCGCCGCGGAATGCGAGAAAGATAGCTCTGGCAATAATACTTTTCGCGCTGGTTATTTCGCCGTGGCTTTACTTCAATTACGCGGAAACCGGAAGCCCGGTCACGAGCATCCGAGATTCCTACATGCTCAACGTCGTGTTCAGGAGGCTCGACGGCTATATCAGCAGCTTCAGCTATTCCGATCTGCTCTTCTCGCTGAACCTTCTGCTGCCGCTCATGATTGCAGGCATCGCCCGGTTGTTCTCGAGAAAAAGCGAGTACGACGTCCTCATGCTCGGTTTCCTTGCCGTTGCCGTGGTTTCGTACGCCCTTATACCGTTCAAGGAAGAGCGCTACATGTTCCCGATAACGCTCCCGGCCGCTTATTTCGCTGCAAAGGGGGCGGAGGCAAGGCGCAGCGGGATTCTGCTGGCATTCGTAATTGCGACGCTTGCCTTGCTGTTTATTCTCCTGCCCGCGGCGCGAAATGAGCCGTCATATTTTTACAGGACCGTCAGCACGGAGTGCATGGCGCAGTCAAATGCCTGGGTGGCTCTCAACTATTACGGCACGCCGAGCGAGCCTTACCCGAACCAGGAACAGTTTGGCGAAGCCGTCGAAGACGGCTACAGGATCATATTTTTCAAGCACGCCGGATTCCCCCTGTACATGAACAACCGGACGTTCATGCAGCGCTTTCCAGTTATAGAGGAAAACGAGGGCTATGTCATGTACGGCGACGCGTCGAAGTGCAAGGAGCCGGCGAAGCACGAGATGCTGTTCATGGACCGCATCGCCAGAAGGATAGAGGACGGCGACATCGCCTGCGATCTGCTCTCGTGCCGCTACCTGAAATGATTACGTTGCGCACAAATCTTTGTAATTGCCGCACAGGATTTCCTGCAGAGCTTCCCTGCCCTGCAGGCCTTCGTATTTTGTCCCGTTTATTATCAGAGCGGGAGTCGTGTTGACCTGGTAGTTGGATATCAGCAGCCTCACTATGGG
>JACQIH010000063.1 GCA_016198625.1 Candidatus Aenigmatarchaeota archaeon | reverse complement strand
TGACCGTCATGGCCGCCAGCATCGTCTATCTCGCCGAGCACGAGGCGCAGCCCAAGGCCTTCGGCTCGATCCCGGCGGCGCTGTGGTGGGCGGTGGTGACCATGACCACCATCGGCTATGGCGACGTGGTGCCGGTGACGGTGTGGGGGCGCATCTTCGGCGCCGTCATCGCCATCGTCAGCCTCGGCATGGTGGCGTTGCCGGCCGGGCTGCTGGCGTCCGGCTTCTCGGGCGCGCTCAGGCGGCGGCGGATTTCCTACGAGCGCCTGGTCGGCCGGGCGCTGAAGGACGGCCACATCAACCACCGCGAGCACGACAAGCTGCGCGAGATCCAGGAATCCCTCGGCCTCAGCGACGACGACGCGGCGGCGATCCTCAGGGAAGGCCGTGAGCGCGGCGGCCGGCAGCAGGACACCTGTCCCCATTGCGGCGAGCCGTTGGCGACGCCGCCGGCCGGTGCGCAAGCGACCCCACAAACGAAGAAGAGCGCCTGATCCGACCGGCGCCAGTTGGCGACGTCGCCCCGATGGCGGAGTGGGTGTGTTTGGGAATGGCGGCGGTGGCGAGGGAGTGACGATGGTTGCCGCTGTGGGCGGGTTCTTGGTTCCATCTCGCTGATTGCAGTTAGATTTCAAGAACGTCAGCTTATGACCCGGAGCGGACGTCCGGCACGCTGATCCGCGACCTTGGTAGTTACAAGGTATATCGAGGCCTTGGCGGGTAGTAGCTTTTGTAGGCTACTAGCGCCTCGGCTTATCGACAATGGCTGCATGCTCTTCGCCGGTGTCTAGACGATGGGTATAAATAAATCGAGGTCCACCAATCGAGAGTTTTAAAAAATGAACGCGGAAGGCTAGCCAACCAAATAGTCTGACTTGAACTATTGCGTGAGGATCATTGCCTTCAAAGCAGATTCCATGGAAGGGTTTGTATTTATTCGATGAAAGGCGATCGACCCTTATTGAGTCCGATACTGTCTCCATGGTGCACAGGGCTTGTCGCACTTCTGATAACTGCGGCACTTCGTCATAGATCGCTGTCCCTGCATGGCACGCCAAGAACTCGAATGCAATTTTCGCGGGGATCAATGGATTCATCATTTTTGTCTTGCTTAAATCCAAGGCAATACGGTCGGTGCGCCATTTGACGATTTCTAGGATTGGCGCCACTTCGACCCGTTTGTTCTCCGGCGCCTCCCGCAAGGCTGCAACAGCTCTTTCTATAGGGCTCTTTTCGTACCCCGCCCTTTTCAGAATTGTCGTAATCGATTTTGCGGCATCATCCGTAGGCTGAATTATTGACCCATCGTCAAGCGATTGGGATCGGACTCGGAACGCCCCGTTTTTAACATACCCGGGAGCAGCACCGCGCTCGCTATAGCCAATGTGTGGATGGCTCTCCAATAACTCCCCAGCCAAAGAGGGGATTTGCTTTGATAGGTGTCTTACTGCGAGCAAGACCGAGGGATCCGACTTTGCCGCGCGTTCCAAATTGTGTCCCAGCCTTGAATTGCAGGAGGAACAGAGGAACTCGCTCGTAAGACAGCCCCCCAGGGACTGCGGGATAAGGTGTTCCTCGCACAAAGGACCTGCTCCCAGGCAAACAATGCAACGATTTTCCGGCCAGGGAACTCTCAACTGCGATCTCCAAATCACATAGCCTCACCGCCACGCTGACCGCACAGCGCACGGGTTATGTCCGGTAAAGTCTAGCAGGGGCGCGTATGTCGTACCTAGTTTCCAAAAAAGTGCGAAGCAAACGACCGCTCCTGGCTATAAGCCGCCTTTGGGGTTTCACCCCGGCTTGGGTCGCTTATGACCCAAAGCGGTTATTGGGTCCGAATCAACAGACGGGTGTGCTACCTTGGTGCCTCAAGATAGCATAAAATATATTCAGGACTGGTCATCGGAGTAATCATGGCACGCGCCATAAACGGCCGGGACAATTCCTCGACTCTTGATGCGGCTGTGCATTGGCTCAAAGCATGCCTAATCGAGGACCGCTCGATTTTTTCGAAAGAATCCCTATGGACAACCAAACTAGCGGACGAAGTTTATCACGCGTTTGTAGAGCACCCTGATTTTGGCGACGACGACTTCTTGACAAAATTGAAGGGACAAATGAAGAGCGCTTCTCCGCAGGCGCGGCAGCTAATGGCTGAAATGCTATGGGCCTTGCTGCTGTTCCCTTCAAACATAAGGGCTAAGACCAAACGCCGACAGGTGCGCGAGATATGGGCGCTATCCGGAAAACAGCTGGCCGAGGACCATCCTCTCCTGGGCGACAATGTGCTCTTTGGAATCGGCTCGGGCGGGCAAGGGTTCAATAATTATCGTCCCGTTGAGATGGAATACTTAATTGCGCTGACGCGCGATATAAAGCGGCGGGACAACGCGCAGCGGCAAGGCATCCTAACCGACTACGATTCATTCATCGACTGGATCGGTTCGGTGCCAATGAAGGGAAGTCGACAGATTCGGCACATGTTGCGGTACTTTGCTTTTCCAGATCGCGTTGAAAGTATTTCTTCAAATAATGATCGCCGAAAGATTCTTGAGGCATTTGAGATCGCACCTCTAAGAGACACCAAGAATTGGACAGATCAACAACTAGACGATGCGCTACTGAAGCTTCGCGCTAATCTCCAACAGAGTAATCCCACGGTCGCGCTGGATTTCTATCGCGCTCCATTGAAGGAGCGATGGGGCCCCGATCGAAATGTCAAGACTGTCGAAGGTAAGATAACGGTAACAGTCCCGAGCGATGATGACGAACAGGATGATAACGATTCAGTCACATTGAGAACAAAGGCGCCGGATGCGCGCCAATCGATTCAAGTACAAGCTAAGCTCGCCGAAATCGGCGCCAAAATGGGACTTAAGATATGGATACCTAGAGGTGACAGAAATCGTGTACGCGAGTTGATTTCCGAGAATCAACGCAGCGCATTGCTCGAAGACCTTCCCTTGAATTACGATGAGACAACTTTGGACACGATCGAGCAGATAGATGTTCTTTGGCTTAAACGGAGATCGATAGTTCAGGCCTTTGAAGTTGAACACACCACTGCCGTATACTCTGGATTGCTAAGAATGGCAGACCTCCTCGCGTTGCAACCGAATATGGAAATTCGACTGCACATCGTCGCCCCCGATGAGCGCCGCGAAAAAGTGTTTAGCGAGATGAGGCGTCCAGTATTCTCACTCTTGGAGCGTGGCCCAATGTCGCGAAGCTGTACATTTATTTCATATGATAGCGTGTATGCAATCAGCAGCCTCGAATACTTACCGCATACGAATGAAGGTATAATCACTGAGTATGAAGAGAAAGCTGACGCCTGACGTCAGGTCGAGTATTGCGCCTCTTGGATAATCAAAGGTTCATTGTCTGCTCGTGGCTGAGGCTGTTGAAAAACTCGGACCTGAGGCTGTTTTTTGATGTCCGCTTTTACTAGGAGCGGACATTTTGTTCCCACTTCCGGTCTGTGCCGTAGCGGGTTTCGTGTGCTTGGTCTATGGTTTCGGGGTTCTGGCGCAT
>JACQIH010000062.1 GCA_016198625.1 Candidatus Aenigmatarchaeota archaeon | reverse complement strand
TGATCTTCATCTACGGCAGCGACGAGCCCCGCTCGTTCTGGATGAAGAACACCCTGATTCCGCTGGACCTCATATTCGCGGACAGCCGCGGCATCGTGGTTGATATGAAGGAGAACTTCAAGCCGTGCGAGGATTTTGGCTGCCCTCGGTACGTTTCGAGACCAGCGAAATACGTTCTCGAGGTCAATGCCGGCTTCGCGAAGAAGCACGGCATCAGGGCCGGCGACACGATGAAGGTGGGATAGCGTGAGAACAGGCGCTTTTATAATTTCTTTCCGTAGCTAATTCATGGTCGGACAAGAAACGCCTCAATTTGAAAGATTTCAGAGAGTAACGCCTGTCCAGCTAGAAGGGGCCGGCTTAAGTCACAATTGGGGTTATGATGGGCTTGCTGTATATGAAAATCCGGCGAGAACATATGGATGTGTTTGTTTCCCTCCTGGTCCTGACGGCATCCGGGAAATTTATCTTATAATGAATCATGCCCGATAATTCTTCGCTAGGTAATACCATGCACGAAGTCAAAATCGTCTATTGCGTGCCTTGCGGGCACATACAGCGCGCGGAAGCGATGAAGAAGGAGCTGGAAAAGCACGGCGCCTCCGTCACGCTTCAGGGCGGCGCTGACGGAATTTATGATGTTTATATTGACGACAAGCTTGTTTTCTCGCGCCACGCCGAGAAAAGGTTTCCCGAGACCGAGGAAATTGTGGCGAAGATAAATGAACTAAAGAGCAGCAAAATCTAAGGCTCTAACTAGACTATCGGATTATTCCTCAACCCTCGGCGCCAGGATGAACCCGAGCTCCATCTTGCCTGGAACGTCGAACTGGAACTTTATCGGGTAATCCGAGCCCATGGAGACCGAAATCTTGTCCGAAAGCTTGCGGGATTTCATGATTTTCTTCAGATAATCCACGGAATACCGCGCGCGGACGGGCTCGTTGACATTGACCACGCGCAGGCTCTCGCTTGGAACGAGCTCGAGCTGCGCGGCGGATGAATCAGACTCGCTTTTCATGGTGAATCTGTCCTTGCGCAGGGTAAGCACGACGGAGTCTCCTACAAGCTCGGCGTCATCAACGCCTGAAGAGAATATTTCCGAGCTCATTGCGATGCTTGCCGGGAACTCCAGCTTGTCGATAGGCGGCGTCTGCTCGCGCGTAACATCCATGAGCGGCAGGACGAAGCTGCGGAGCGACTCGCCTTCAAGAAGCATGTGCAACTTGTTCCCTTCGAGCCTCATCTTCAGACGGTCTGCAGGCATGGCGCGCCGCAGAACCTGGAGGAAGCTGGCGAGATTGATGCCTATGCGCGTGTCTTCCTCGTAGTTGTATTCCCGGAAAGCGTCCTTGCTGAGAAAAAAGTCGACGACAACGACGACCGCCTTGTCGGCCGCGACCATCTTTATGCCGCCTGCCTTCACGTTCAGCTCAACCTCGTCTATGAGCTCGCCCACTGCGGACACGCTGTCGCGCAGCAACCCAACGTCGTCAATGGCGGCGGAGAACATTATTATCAACCAGTTCGCTGGAATACATAGGGTTCGGGCTTACTTGCCCTGACTACGGAATGGACATGTTGTTTCTCACGTCCCAATCCAAGAGCTTCCTCTGCAAAGGATATTGCCGATACGTAATCTACTAAATTTTCTTCAGTGGGTTCTAATTGGTATCTTAACCGGAGCTTTTCTAAAAGCGTTCTAACTCCCTGCGCGAGCACAGAAGGCGATTCTCTATCTAATTCAGCCAACAGACTTGAATGAACTTCATTATACGAGGGTATGGACATGCTTACTCCCCCACCCTTATTCCCAGATTGCTCATGAGCTCGATCTTGCGCAGGACGTTGAGGTCAAGGTCGTTCATCACCTGCACCACCTCGCCCCGGAGCTCGTAGCCGGACTCCAGCGGGAGCACGCGCGTGAAGACCCGCACGACGTCGCCGGTACGCGCTACGTCGCTGCTATCAACTATGATTTCGGCAGAAGAAGAGCCGTCGTCGACAATGAGCATGCCGTCGGACTTGTCGATGACCCGGCCCAGGATGCGGACGCGGATGTCCTTCTCGGGAGCTATCTCGGTGATGCGCCTCGGCACCGACGGAGCGCGCCTGTATTTGAACTGCTCTGCGAGCATGCAAAGAATACGCGCCGAATACTTAAATAGCTGAACCCAAACTTCGCTCTGATTTTCCTTCGCCCGTCCGCTCTTTGATAGTTTTATGAAATTATAAGCCGGATTATTCTCATGAATCCGGGCGGGGAATATCCAGGGCGCCAGATATTTGCGGGCGCGCTCAGGACAGGCGAGCCCGCTTTCGCTTATTTCGGCTCAGGGCGCTCGCCCGAAAGCCAGGAAAGGCTTGCCGTCCTTGCTGCTGACGCCCTTTCCGTAAGCATAAGGCCCCTGCGGCAGGTCCCTCACGACAAGTACAGGCATTACGACGCCGTGAAAATAGACAGCGAAACGGGCGCTGCCGTGGTTTCGAACAGCCAGAAGCCGCTGGCCGAGGCGTTCGAGGCGTGCGCCCGGTTTGCGAAGAGCGGGCAAAGCAGCAACGAACTGCAGCAAACGCTGCTCAAAATCCTGAAAGCGATTGGCCCGGAAGACGATGAGAGAAGGACACCGAGAATTCTTGGAGCGGTCCTGCCGAACAAAAACCTGAACGCGCTCGCCTTCGCAAGCGAAAGCGAAACCGTTTGCATAACGTTTCCCGCGAAACCCGGGGAGTTTCTTTTTGTCCAGACTTACAACGGCATCGCAGCCGGGCCTTTCGACGCTTCAATGCTCAGGATAGGCAGGACGGTTTTCAGGACGAACGCGGCTAACGCCGAGCAGCTGTCTGTAGACATATACGAAGCGTCGGACTACGAAGACGCGCGGCACGGCGAGCTGCGCGTGTGGTGCGCCGCGGGCGTGAAAGGCGATAGCGGATGGGATCTAAAAATAATCAATAAGCATTCAGCAAGGGACCCTTTATACACAAAAACCGTAGCAAAGCATCCTGAATCCCTGATAGGCGAAAAAATAGCGCGCGAGCTGCGGTACGGTTCGAACCCGGCGCAACCGGCGGCATTGTACAATCCCGAATCCTTCCTCGGTTCCCTGCGCGAGATGCGGACAGGCAAGGAGGGCCCGTCGCTGTCGAATATCGAGGACATCTACTACGCCGCGCTGACCGCTGGGTATTTCAGCGAGCCCTGCGTGATAATCATGAAGCATGCGAACCCGTGCGGCTTTGCGGTGCAGCGCAGGCCCGAGCCGCTTTCGCTCACTTTCATGAAGGCGCGGGACTGCGATTACCGCGCGGCGTTCGGCGGGACGGTCTTCTTCAACGTGCCGCTGGACAGGCAGACAGCCGAGGAAATGAAAAGCAATTTCACCGAGGTTGTGGTCGCGCCCGGCTTCGATGACGGCGTTATCGAGATGCTTGAAGGCAGCACGCGCGCATACCAGTACGACGAAAAGAAGTTCGCGTCCATGCCGAGATTCAGCGGCGAGAGCAGCGAAGACGAAATCAGGAGGCTCGCCGACGG
>JACQIH010000003.1 GCA_016198625.1 Candidatus Aenigmatarchaeota archaeon | reverse complement strand
CAGCTACGCAATCGGCGCCGACGCCCTGAACGCCAAAGCCGTGAAAAATATCTTCGCCGTGAAGGGCCGAAACACGAAGCCGCTGCCGGTAATCGTCCCGGACATCAAGACGGCGGAAAAATACTACGGTCTCGGCGACGAAGCAAGAAAGCTGGCGCGCAAGTTCATGCCCGGACGGCTCACTATCGCGGCGAGAAATAAATACCCGGCTCCGCTTGCAAAGCTTCTCGGAGGATTCAGGATTCCGTCTCACTCCCTTGCCCGCGCTATCGCCAAAGGGCTCGGGAATCCCGTGACAGCTACTTCCGCGAACATATCGGATAAGCCGCCTATTTACAACATCAACGATGCCATAAGAACATTCGGCGAAAGCACGGCGCTGATAATCGACGCGGGAAACCTGCCGCGCCGCATGCCGAGCACTGTTTTCGACATTACAAGAAAGAAAATCTTGCGCGAAGGTCCTGTCTCCATGCGGCAGATATCCAGAGCCCTCATATAACGTAATCTATCAGGTCGAACACCCATGCCAGCCCGAACCACCACCAGCTGAAATCAAGCGGCGTGAGCAGCACAATCAGAAGATAGAACGTCACCACGTACGGCACGATGTAAAGCCATTCGTACATACCCATTTTCGTATCAGCCTCCTTCTATCCATTTTTATCCGCTCTATTATTAAAAATTATCACCAGAAAGCGGCGGCGACAATGAGAAAAATAACAATTCTTATTGGAGGGCAGCGCATCGAAGCCGTCCTTGATGATTCGCGAACAGCGGAGGCCATATGGTCATCGCTCCCGCTGAAAGGCACAGCTTACAGATGGGGTGATGAATTCTATTTCTACATCAAGGCAAGGTGCGAGCCGGAGCAGCCGCGCGAGGAGGTCGAGGAAGGAGACCTCGGGTACTGGCTCGAAGGCGGGGCGTTCTGCATCTTTTTCGGAAGGACGCCCGCTTCGACTGGCAGCAAGCCAAGAGCCGCGTCGCCCGTGAATGTTTTCGGGCGCGTCGTGAAAGGACTGGAAAGGCTGAGGGGCATCGGGACGCGCGCCGAAGTCCTGGTCCGGCGAGCTGAAGGCTGACTCTATCAGAATTATAAGCATGGCGCGCCAAAAATAAACCGGATGAGACCATTAAGCGCGCTGGTTAATTACATTTCCGATATAGTTCTTATCGCCGCGGCCCTTCTGATTTACAGGAGCCATTCATATTATCTCTCCTTTCTCAGGCCCGAAACGCACCAGGCACTGCTCGCGCTGTCAGCAATTTACGCGCTCGTCGGCCTGCCTTACTACGTTTACGTCGCCGGCGAGGACCACAGGTCAAAGGGCCTGGTCGTTTTCAGCTGGCTCCGGAACGGTTTCAGAAACGGCTTTTATTTCCCGGGCAGGGAAAAGACGGTAGTGCTTTTCCTGGTTGTCAAGTTCTTCTTCCTCCCGATAATGATCAACTTCGCCATTGACAACTACTACGCCGTGTCGTACAGGCTGCCCGAGCTCCTTTCCGGCGGCGACCTGCTGTCCAGGTTCAACAATAACGTGTATCCTTTCCTGCTTCCGCTGATATTTCTTATAGACACCCTGTATTTCGCGTTCGGATACGCTGCCGAGGCTGCGTTCCTGAAAAACAAGGTGAAGTCGGTGGAGCCGACTTTCCTCGGGTGGGCAGTCGCGCTGACAAGCTATCCGCCGTTCAATTCCGCCGCGGGGCATTTTTTCCAGTGGGGCGCGGACGATTTCGCTTATTTCGGCTCGATGGAGCTTACGTTCGCCGTGAGGCTGTTCATCGTGTTCCTGCTTTCCGTGTATCTTTCCGCGACGCTCGCGCTGGGGACGAAATGCAGCAACCTCACGAACCGGGGGATAGTCAGCAGGGGGCCTTACAGGCATATCAGGCATCCCGCCTACGCCTCGAAGGTCGCTTCGTGGTGGATGCTCGCGCTGCCCGCGATGAATCCCGAGATATTCCTCGGGATGGGGTTCTGGACCGTGATTTATCTGCTGCGCTCGGTAACGGAAGAGAGGCACCTGTCCGCCGACCCCGACTACGCGAAATACCGGAAACAAGTCCCGTACATGTTCGTGCCGCGGGTTGTTTAGAAATGCCTAGATTCACTTGCCCGCTGCCCATGCCTTGAACTTCTCGTAGCTCGTGGAGCCGCAGATCCATTCCCCGCTTTTCTTGTTGAAGAAGAAAGGTACGCCCCCGCACCTGCTGCCATCAGGGTCGAAGCGCTGCATCAGCTTCGCGTTCTCGGCGTCGTGCCAGACCTCGAAGCGCTTCACCTTCTTGCCCGTTTCCTTCTCCAGCTTCGCTATCAGCGGCTCCATGTCCTTGCAGTGCGGGCACTCCGTGCCGTAGAATTCGATAAGCTCGTCGGGCATGGGAATCACTTAACTAATAATGACAGCTAATCAATAAATAAGTTTGTTGAAGTTTTACACTTTCCTCGCTTTTATTTCCTTTATTTTTTCAAAATGCGGATCATTTGTCACTAACTCCGCGCCATGAACAAAGGCGGTGGCCGCTATGATGGCATCGGCCATGGGCAATCCTTTCCTTTCCTTGCCGGCATAGCGGAATTTGAACTCTCCGGCCTTCTGGGCTATCTCTACTGTAACGGGCTCCATCTTCAATTGCGATTTCAGGTTGTCAATGCACGCTGCAGCGAAATCCGTTCCCCCGAAGCGCGACAGAATGTAAAACAGCTCTGAAATCGTGATTACGCTTATTGCCAGTTCTATGTCCGCTTCTTCCGAGTCAGAAATAATTTTCTTCACGCTTTCGGACTGGTCTTTGAAAAAATCCACCAAGGGCTTTGTGTCAAGAAGAAGCATGGAATCACTGTCCCAGTTCCATGTCCCATTCTTTCCTGAGTTTCTCTATTGCCTTGTCCGTGTCAAATTTAACGCCCTTCAAAATACCGTGCATTTCCGAAAGCTTCTTGACTGGCTTCATTAAAATAACACCTTTATGAATAGTCAAAACCATCCTCTGGCCCTTTCTTATTTTAAGCTGGTTCCTTACATCAGCCGGCAGCACGACCTGGCCTTTGGAGCTGACCTTGACAATTTCCTCTTCCATGATATCGCCTTACATTTTTTATTGTCTTACTTCTTTAAATAACATGCTTTAATTCTACAGCTCCATCAGCGCCTTCGGGAAGAAATCAAGCTTCAATTCCTGCGTTATCAGCATATGCTCGGCGCTCAGAACAGAGTCCTGGAACCTCAGCTTGATGTCTTTTATCAGGCTTTCCAGTTCCGACGTGCTCCTGACCGTCGATAGGAAGTAAATCTGCTGCTTCCCGAGGAACTCGAAGCCGATTTTTATTTCCTTGTTGGACCTGATGTAAGCATAAACCTTGTCCTTAGTCTCCTTTGTAAGGTACCTGAAATTTACGAAAACAAGGTACATGTCCAGGCCAAGCTTGTTGTAGCTGACATACGGCGCGAACTTGACTATCACGCCGCTTCTCATCATGGCGAGTATTCTGTTTCTCGTAGTTTCAAGCGAAGCGCCGACCGCTTTCGCGACCTCGTTGTAAGCGGTCAGGCCATCCTTTTCATTGAGGCAGCGGAGGATTTTCTTGTCCAGCCCGTCGAGCTTTACGATAGACGAATAATCCGGCTTAGGCTGCCTGAACCTGTAGCCGGTTTCCTTTTCGTAATCAAAGACAGACTTGTCAAACTTTATCCTCTTTATCGGGAATTTCACCTCGTAGTCTTCCAGGTTCCTGCTCAGGAACACGGTTATCTCGTCGAGCACGCGGGCAAAATCTTCCGGGCTCCTGGCGGCAATCTGGGCGAACAAGTCCCAGTCGCCGAACAGCGTGCCCGACCATATGACGTTGGGGTGCTTCGAAAAGTAATCCAGAATCCTCTGCTCGTTCCTGGACCTTATTTTGATGAACAGGTCGTAGGAATAAACGCCGAATTTCTGGTAATCGCTTACCGCGTGAAACCTCCTTATCACGCCGCTCTGCACAAGGCGGTTTATCCTGTAAATGACGGCATTCTTGCTCAGGCCGACGCGCTTCGCTATTTCCGGCGTTTTCATGCGCGCGTTCTCGTCTAGAAGATAAAAAATCTTCCTGTCCTTGAGGTCGAGCTTTGCTTCCATATCCAGTCGCCTTTGATTCTAATTATGTCAAAGTACTTATAATCAAAATATTATCTGAATTCATGTATTTTATGAAAAAATTAGAATAAATAAATTCATTTTAT
>JACQIH010000002.1 GCA_016198625.1 Candidatus Aenigmatarchaeota archaeon | reverse complement strand
ACGGCTTAAAAGCCGTAGTACAACAAAGACCAAAGGTCTTTGTGTACACATGGAACCTTCAGTTCCATGTTGTATTGACTGCATTTCATGCAATAAAATTTGCTTCGCCATCAATTGCACACTCAATTATTTTGTTGTCGTTTCTGTCCCTTACGATGTCTAGTTTAGTTGATGGTCTAACGACATGGGTTAATGCCATCAGTATGTTCAAGTGTTCCTGTATTTTATCCTCCGGAAAATTGAATTTGTTTCTTAGTCTTTCAGCCACTTCGCCTATTATTTCCGGAGAAGTTACAAGCTCGTAATCTCCCTTTACACCCTTAAGAATTACCTGATAAGGCTTGCCCTTCCAGAAAACAGCAGAAATTATTATGTTTGTGTCCGGGACTGCCCTAATCATTCTCAAGCACATCTGTCTGCTTTATGCCTTTTTTCTTTGCAAATTTCCTGCCGAATGCGGCCAGACTCTCAAAGTCCTTTGCCGTAGGAACTTCAAGGCGCTTGAAAATAATAGTATCGCCTTTTCCATATACAGCGAATTTTGTTCCCGGGCTTATTCTAAGGGATGCCCTTATTTCCTGAGGTATAACAACCTGTCCCTTTTCCGATGCAGTTGTTACCTGAACTTCCTTCTCGGCCATAATTACCACCAGTAGTATAGTTTTACTTTCTTACTTAAATGCTTATCGGTTTAAAGCGTAACCTTTTACATTTGTCATTTCATTTGTTTAAGCATGGGCATCTTCGAGCAGTACTTCATCGACCCCATAAGGTACAACACCGGCTACAACATCGTGAATACGGCTGCTTACGCGGTCCTTTTTGTCGCCGCCGTGTTCCTTGCTTACAAGGGGCTGAAAAAACTCGGCATCGCGATAGACAGGAAATTCATCTTTGCGATAAGCCCGTACATAGCCATGGGAGGCATCCTGCGCGCCGTCGAGGATTTATGGGAAGCGAGCGGAGCGACGCAGTCATTGCTGGACACTTTCCTGGCTCCTTTCATCCTCGTCGACGCCACGGGCGCGGCGCGCAACCTGCTGCTGATAAGCCCGCTGATTTACATCACGATATTTTTCATTGCTGCAGCAACGCTCGCCCTTGCCCTTCTTTTGCAACGAACGACAAAAACAGAATACCATAAAATCTGGTTCGCGATAGGTGCGCTACTGAACGTGCTGCTGCTCTTGCAGCTGCGCGTTTCAGACGTCTTCGCGCTGGGCGCTGTCCTGACAATATCCGCTGCGTGGTTTTTCCTGATATGGATTGCGAGGCAGAAAAATATTTTCGGCCTGAGGGACAAGGTCCTCAGCGTCGAGAATTCGCTGCTGCTCGGCGCGCACATGTTCGACGCCACGACCACTTTCGTCGCGCTGCAGTTCTACCCATACTTCGAGCAGCACGTTGTCGCCGGCTTTTTCATCAGCGTCCTGGGTCCCGCTGGCATCTTCGTGCTTAAGCTGCCTGTCATCGCTGGGGTTCTTTACTATCTCGACAAGGAGATGCACGAGAAAAGCGAGGCTGAAAAAAGAAACTTCCTGAAAATCGCAGTGCTCATTCTCGGCCTGGGCCCGGGCCTGCGGAACTGGCTCCGTATCGTAATGGGAGTGTAATTTATAAAGGCGCGGGAAGAAATATTTTCTATGCGAGGCGCTCCTCTTTACGTCACGCTCGCGATGTCCGCGCTGCTCGCGGCAGCATGTTCTCCAGGGCAAAGACAGTCACAGCAACCCAAACCGCTTACAGCTGAAGTGACTGCAAGAGATGTCAGGCTTAGGACTGACTGCGGAACAAATTATGATGTTGTCAGGGTTTTGGAACGGGGTGAAAAGCTTACAATAACCGGTAATTCCCCTTACAAGGACGGGAACGAGCCTTGGTATCTTGTCAAGACTCCGAAAGGAGAAAAGGGATGCGTTGCAAGCTACGGCGACAAATGGGTCAGAATGAGCATAGACGAGGCTCCGCAGCAAACTGCTTCCACATCGCCTAAGCCGTCTCAGGTTAATTCTAACATAAGGGTTTCCGAGGACCAACTTGAGCGTTTGAGAAGTCGCTCAAGAATAATTTCGGGAACAGAGCTTGAACATGTTGTTCCGATAAAGATTGGAGAACACGATGCTTATTTTGTTGCAGGCAGAGTAAAAAGGGGCGTGTCTTGGGACCGTGGCAGAAATGATAGGATCTTTGCCTACTACCCTGCTGACATCTCTTACAGAGATACAGATATTTTTTTCAGCGTATATGGTCCCGAAGAGCTTTCTCACTGGGAAAGAATCTGGCAGGAAAACATGGACGAGAAGCCTGATTTGGAAGCAGTTATTCTGTACAAGGGAGGTCCTAAAGAAGGCGGCAAATGGGTAATGAAAATCAATAGGTTAACTTTCCACTCCGGGACCCGCCCTATTCTGTCAGACGCTATGGGTGTCATAAAAAGCGATGAAATCCCCGTAATTAGAATGAACAACGGCGTAAAGGAAATTGTCGCAGTAAATTACAAGGAGACTTCGCGCGGCAGGATTCCTGTTGTTGATGTGTATAGGCCTGTTCCCTATTCATTGAACAACCTTTCTTGGTGGCTTAACACTCATTCTGTTTCTCAACGGTCTATGAAAAACCAGATAATCGCCTCCATGGAAAGCGGTAATAAAAAGAATCTTTACGGATTTCAGAGCAACCCGCAGGTTTTTTCCGCTGCCTTGATCGATGCGCTTCGAGACCCTACTGTTATGTTCTCTCGAAACGGAAGGCGTATAGCGTCGTCATATCTTATAAACAGCTTGTTTTCATCCGATTCCCCGATCATAGGAAGCATTAACGAATCAACCGTGTCAGGAATTATAAAGATGCTCGAAAATGTTGATGTTTCTACGTACGGCTCGGTTGATTACGTATTTGAGCTGCTAAGGGAATTCAGGAGCGTTGCGTCATCGCTTCGGTCTGAGGAAAGATTAGCGTACCAGGGGGAGATGAGAAGAGCGACAAAGGGGCTTAGCGACGACAACATAAGAGTTATTTATCGCTCGGCGCAAAGCCAGGGAATCTACGTCCCTTCAGCGCCTCCCACTCCATCAGGATTGGCATCTGCTTTCGTTCAGTCCTTCGCCGCCAACTTACCAGTTCAGGCAGAAAACGTGGCTCGTGAACGGGCTCGCGAGCTCGGAATCCGATCAGTGAATGTATCAGGCGACCAGATGGATATTATCGTAGGAAACGTAGGATATAGCGGTCACAGGGATGCTGGCGAGAGATTCTTAAGACAGGAAACAGCAGTAAGGGAAGCCCAGCGAAGCGAGCAGATTGTGGGCCCTTCGCGCGAAAGGCTTAACAGGGACTTGGAAACGGTTAATCGCGGGTTCGAAAATGCGCTTAAAGGCTTTGGATTCACGCCGAAAAGCAGATAAGCGCCGAGCAGGCTCTGAAGGGCTTTGGGAAATAAATTAGTTTCTGCTGAAATAGTCGCTTGCCCTTTTTAAGTCCATTGTCAGAAGCTCTTCTGCTACCTCAATTTCCAGATTTCGCTGCGGCACTAGAAGGGTCGGAGTACCGCCTCTGGGCGCGTAGTAACGCGGCCGATAGCCGTAAGCTCCCTCGCGCTCTGATTGCGTGATGTCGCAACCGAGCCAGTGCCATGTGTTGGCCGGCCAGAACCCGCTGTACTTATCCCCGATATAATGTTCGCCTACATGAGGCCCGAACATCCTTACCGCCTCGACTGCAAAATCTCCGAAGCGTCCTCTGAACAGGTCTTCAAACATGTAGTAGAGTGTTCCTTTCAGCGTGGTCGTGGCCATGAACGCGAGGCCGTCTAGGGGGCTGATATGCGCAGGAAGCGCCTTTGCTCCGATATCGTATCCGAAAAGCCTGATATTGAGAGCCTCTCGCAAGCGGTCATCTATAGGTTTCTTAACTTCAGGGGCGAAATCAAGAAGATCTACCCAAAGATTGAATGCTGCAAGCCCGCGATTTCGGTTGATTCTTTCCCTTAGTTCTTCGTCCGTGCGCCCGGGGTATATCCGATTCAGTCCGACTGCGTCAAACGCTGCTCCGGCAACGTCATCAGGAGCCTTTAAGCCAAGAAATAAAAGGTCATCAAGAGCTTTGGCATAATTTCCTTGCCCCATTTCCTGCTTTATACCTTGAAATAGCCGGGTGTATTCTCCCGGCCTGCCTGTATGTTCAAAGGTCTTCTGCATCTTCCCGACAGCTTGGCCTGCAAGCAATCCTCCAAAAATCCCCTTTGCAAGCTCTCCTACGACTGCACGCTGCGGGGGCGTACGACCTCTATATTGAGTCAAAGCCATAAAATCATCTACAGATACAAATCACAAGCCCAGAAAGTATAAAAATACTTCCAGTGCGGCCAGATTTAGAGGTCCCAGCGAACTGAGAATTCTCTACAAGATATCTGGAATTCAAAACTAAGTTCTTGTCGGAGGCGTTCCTGTGCCTTCCGAAGCAGGCGGCGTTTCAGCGGCTGGCCTGGCCGCTTCCCGCGCTTCCGCGGCTCCGAGCCTTCCTGAGATAGCTTCTCTTAATTGATTGATTACCGCCAAGTATTTCGGTTCCATGCCCCGGACGGCTTCTTCTACTGCTGCAACTCTCTTTTCCAACTGACCCCCCACGCCCCGATATTCGCTTTGCATGTGATGCATTTGCTCTTGGAACTGCTCCGTAGGCGTGCGGCTTGTCTCAATATGTCTATATGCTCCGTAGGCGGCAAGCCAGGAACCGATCGAAAGAGGATATGCCCACAGAAGATCCCAAGGACCCTTAACCAACCATTGGGTAACTTCAGCATCAAAAACAGGGCCGCCAAGAGCTGCGACAGCGCCCAGTGCAAAAGCCGCTGCAACGCCTGAACGCGACCGGCGCTGTCCGTATTCATTTCCCGGCCGCGCACGTTCTCTGTTTCGTGCTTGTCTTGGTTGTCTTTCATAACGTATAGTGAAAGCCATAAAATCAGTTATTACTAACGAGTGAAAATCTTTTTAAAGGTTTTTGCCTTAGTAATGGGCATGCCAAACGGACACGCGGCTTGGAACTACGTCAGGAACGCCAGCAGGAATACCCTTATAGCTGTCGGCGTGGCGGGCCTGCTGGCATTCGGTGTCGGCGCGTATATCGGGCAGAGAGGCATTTACCCTCCCGCTTCAGGAGCTGGTCGCCAGGTGAAGTACGGTGTTCTGGACACGCCGCCGCATGAAAGAAGAGATGCATGGACATCCACGTGGCAGGGTTCCTGGACAGTTAGGCGCTTGCCTGATAATCACCCTGATGACTGGGTCCTGTACAGTCGTTTTGGTAGAACCCCGGGTAAGAAAGGCTATGTGCCGGCGATTGCAACGCGCGGAGGCCGTTTCAACCAGGAAACGAGAATTGTTGCGCTTGAAGACCCTACGGGCGACATTGCGAAAAAGTTTGAAAAATGCGACCTTGAAGCGTCATTTTCTGATGCGGGATCTCTGACATTTCATTTCAAAAATAGGTATTTTTATGCCAGGGACGGAACTTTTGAAGGGAGATGGACCTGCAGATAGTTGATGTGATAATATGCCAATCTATACGCCTGCAGTAAATTTGTATCACTGGGTCGGAAGGAATTGGGGCTGGCTAGCCTTGGGCGGGACTCTTGCAGGGGCGAGTGCTTATTTCGGCTTACCGCTTGCCGGAGGGCGCGAGGGCATAAATACATGGCGCCAAAGCTATCGCAGGCCAGGAATAGACATTACTAACCGGGACTTAAGATTTCATGAATTTTATCGTTTAAGTCCCACAGAAGCGGTCCTTACAACCTTTGATGAAGGTGACCCGAGAGACCGGCCCGTTCGCAGCAAAAGAATTACTTTCGACGTTAAGGATTTAGGAAATGCGGAGCTGGATAGATTCGCGAAAAAACTTGAAAACCAATTAAACGATCCTCCTCGCTCGCAGGTAATGGTCAGAACGAATAATGTAACGCAGGATGTTCGAGCAGGAGGATGTAAGCTACAGGCAAGGGAGTTTAACGACGAGCAGGAGAGATGGCTTGTAGTTTGTTCAGAAAGAGTTCTTAAACTTACCAAGTATCCCCGCCCTGTTACCTCGTCACCATACAGGCCGAGAACCTCGCCTTGACGAATTTTCTTATGTTCCTTTATTTCTGTTGTAGTCTGACCTGCAGACAAAGTCGGAATCAAACCCTTCTGTCTTTTCCAGGCAGCAAAGATTGATGCCGACTCCCGGATCCCGGCAATCGAGTCGAAGAGACCTTTGCTCGCCGCTAGAAGTTGTTATCACTTCAATATTGTCTTCGCACTCGCTCGTGCTCTTGCATCTTCCCTCGCCTGATTTGCATTTCAGCCCGGCGAAGTCCTGCGCCTTTGTCGAGCAATAATCCGGAGAGCCCAGGAAAGTTGCAGGCAAAAATGTCTTCTGCAGCGGCGGTATGGAAGTTGTCGTAACTCCGGAGCCTTGGGCAGGGCTGACGTCGTTGCATCCCTGCGGATTGCTGACTTCCGCGAGAACGGTCTTGCTCCTGCAGTCCAGGAACAGGCATGGATTGATCGCGCCGTCTCTTGCTTTATTGCTGGCGTCGCGGATTTCGAAATGCAAGTGAGGTCCTTGGCTTACTCCCGTGTTGCCGAGCTTCGCTATTTCATCACCCATTGTAACACGAATAGGATTGTCTTTCGTTGCCGAGAGCAAATCGCTCCGTATGCTGCTAAGGTGCAGATACCACGTGTAGTAAGTCACGCTATCCGCAGTATGTTTTACGCTCATGCATATTCCGCCGCCGCTGCAGCCATTGGAATCTGTATTGACAAATTCCACATAGCCGTCTGCTGCGGCAAGAACAGGCACGCCAGTGCTTCCTGCAATGTCAATGCCTCCATGAACACTATTCGTCGAGGGCCGCGGCCCGAAGCAGCTGCTTATGCTGCTGCTGGACGGCACGGGCCATGACAAGGCTGCTGCGGATACGCCGGGCTGCGCGGCTGCGTAGCTGGGCTGTGCCGTCGGGCTGCACGTTGCCCCTAATATTTCGCTCATTTTGTTCGCGACGCCCTGCGGCCAATTATTATCCGAGGCGTAAATTGTCCAGCCGTTGGTGAGCGGCGTATTTCCGCTTATCTGGTCGAGATTCACGCGCTGCGGCGGATAGGTCGGCGTTGGGGAAAGCCATTTCTCGTAAATTCCTTTGGAAACTGTCTCTATTCCATCCTTAGCTGTCGAAAATCTTATAGCGCAACCCGGACCGTCGGAAGTACAGTGCTGACCTTTGCAGGATTCTTGGGCACCCCAGCCAAAGGTATTCAGCTTGCATTTTGCTATTTCGGAAGTCCCCCACGCGCCTTCATGCACTGCCAGCGCAAGCAGGAACGCAGGATTGATTCCCGAGCTTGTCGCTGCGTCGTAGATTGCATCCGGCGCGTTCCTAAGTATGGAATCAGCCGGCGCGTTCGTCGTGATGTAATTGCGCAGTTGCTCCCTGTTTATCGCATTCACGTTTGTAAGGTCGCATGCCCCGACAGCGGCCTTGCCTGCAGGCGGCGCCATGACCTGCTGCCTGACCTTGTTAAACTCTGCCTTGCATTCCTGGTTTGATTTCGCTTCGGCGGTGGGGTCGTTCTTGTTATATTTGCTGCAACATAGCTTTGCTCCGACGCCCGGGTCGCGGCATTCGAGGGCGCTTCCTGCGGGATAGCATTCCTTGTCGTCGTTGCAGGCTCCCTGGCCCAGCACGCACCATTTGTTCGCTCCGAGGTCCTTGCAGTAATTGGCAGGCGCCCCGATTATTCCTGTTTTCGCCTCGCATCTGCCGTTCTGCGTCTTCTCCAGATCGGTGAGGGTTATTCCCGGGCGGCTCGCCAAATCATCGAGCTTGGCCCATTTGCAGTTCAGGCTGCACTGGTCTTTCGCTACCCTCTCGCACGCGTCCTGGTAATAGAACGTCTCGCACGCCACGCTCTGTTCGAACACCTTGCCGCACGAGCGGCACCTGTCGAGGATTACGTAAGAAGCTATCTTCTGGTACAGGTTGCTGAGCTTGGTGCCGTCCTTGTCGAAAACGCTGCCCGAGCCGCCTGTGTCGTACCAGCATTTCTTGTCCTTGCCCGAAAGCTCGGTGCATCTTTCAGGCTTGCATTTCTGCCACGTTCCGTCGCCGCACTGGCTGCAGGTCGCCTGGTCAGGGTCGAACAGGATGCCTATCGGCGGCGTCACGGGGACGTCCAGTATTTTCTCGAGCTTGAATATGTATTCGGGCAGCTCCGCGATGATGAAGTCCGTCCGCGCCGTTTCCACGGACGCTACCTCAAAGTTGCAGAGCAGCGCGAACGTCGTCTGGAACTCGTAGGGTTTCATCTCCGCAGTCAGCGGCATCCTGTAAACGACAAGCTCCTTGCCCTGGGCAGCGGCGGCCCGGACTCTATCTCTGTACTTATAAATATCCCGACCTGTTTTAGGATCCTTTTCTACAAAATTCTCCGTTCTCAGCTTCGTCCAGCCGTTGCAGTTCAGGCTCTTGCCGATTGAGTTAGGGAAGTAAATCAATATCTCGCTGTCCTTCCTCAGAACTATCCTGCCGTCGGGCCTGCGGTTGCTCACGGAAACCAGAAGCTGGCCGGTGCCCTGCTTCTTGCAGCATACGCTGCCGGCCACGCACTGCTGTGTTTTTATTTCATTGCCCGGGCACGGGCTCGTCTCGGCAGGCGCAGCGGGCTGTGCGGTTACTTCCAGACCGGCCTTTGCCTGGCATTCCGCGAGCGAGTAAGGACCTTCCTTGAGTTTTTCCCTGTTGAGCGGCGGGTTGTAAGGGCAGCTTTCTAGGCACCTTGACTTGCCGGTCACCTCATCCTCGCAAACGTAGTATTGCTGCTCCGAGCCTTTGAGCATCTCCCTGCACGTGCCGCCCGCCTCGTCGCAGTTGCGGGGGTTCGCGGCGCCTCCGTTATAGATAAGCGGCTGCGGTCCGACGTTGAGAGAGAACTTCACGCTGGTCGCCTTGTCCGTCGCGAGCACTGGCACGAAAACCTCCTCGCGCTCGCGGTACTTCCTGTTCAGCTCCTGCTGGCTTATCACTTCCACCCTCAGCGAGGAATTCGTCGAGTAGTTGTACGACACGTTGAAGAAGACGCGCGCCCTGCGGAACTCGGCTTCCCTGCCGGAGGCGCGCTTCGCCAAGATGTTGTTTATGGTGAAGCTGTTGCTTTCACCGGGCCTCATGACGCTGAACCTGTCTGTTTGCTGCAGCTTCGCGACTCGCGTGTCGCACCACTCGTTGCACTCGTATTCGATATTGATGTCGCGCGCGTCGAGCTTGCCCACGTTGCGGACGACAACAATAGTGGAGAAAGCTGTCCCGGCAGGGGCCTGGGGTGGCTCTGCCCCGAAGTGCGTTGTCTCTACTTCTATCGGGAACGATATGGGCTGCTCGGGCTTCACGTTGATTACCTGCTGCTTCGCGTACCAAGCAGTGGGGTTTGTAGCGAGCAGCCAGACGTCGCTCACGGCGCTTTTGGCTGAAAGGTATATCGTGTACAGCGGCGCGCGGAGCTGGTCCTTCACCAGTTCCCAGTAGCCCTTGTAAGGCCCCAATGCGAGGTATCCGAACACAAGGACGAGCACGGCTGTCTGGAACATTATGCGCGGCCCTCCGACAGGATAGAACTCGAACGCGCCTATGGTGCCGAGGAGGAACCATATGCCAGCGAACCACGTCCATCCCCACAGGCTCGGCGTAATGCCAAGCGCGTACATGAAGATGATAATCCCCTGGCCGAGCAGGGCTCCGACTCCCGCGTGGGTAGCGCCGTCCAAAGGCCGCTTCACCTGCGAGAAGTTCATGAAGAACATCATCAGGGCGCCTGCGGCCGGCATCGAGAAAAGCAGCGTGGGCTGGTAGCCGATGTAGTTCAGCGAGAAGTAAAGCTGGATTACGACGAAAATCCATGCTATCGTCCACGGCCCTGTTATGAGGTCCCACAAGCTTCTGACTACGTTGTAATATGTCTCTCCGAACGTCTCGCCGGCTCCGCCTATCCTGCCCAGCTGGCGGGACAGCGCGTGGAAGAACGTCCTGCCGCGCTTGACGTAATCCTCGGCAAGGTTTGTCGAATAATCCCTGAGTTCCGTGTCCAGGGCTATTGTGTCCTTCGCGCCTTCGGGCAAGTCTTCGCTCGGTTTTTCAGCAAGCGGCGTTATCGGGAACCTGTACCTGCGCGCGAGGCGTATGGTAAACGTCCTTGCTCTTTCCCTAAGGTAATCGCGGAGCCGCGCGGACAAATCAAGAAGCTCCTTGTCGAATTCCGTGAAATAATTGTCACGGTCTTCCTGGTACTGCCTGGCGCGGGTCATGAGGTCCTCTACCTGCGCCCTTATGCCCGCTGCCTCAAGCTGTGCTGACGCTGTAACATCCTGCAGCGCCCTTCCCGCAACGTTGATGATGTCGTTGGGCCTTACGCCGAACCGCGGCGCGCCGAACTGCCTCTCGTAACGCCTGATATGGCCGCGCAGGCGCCCAAGGTCCTGCTGGTACTGGCCTCTCCGTCCCTGAAGGTCGCGCCATCTCTGCTGGTACCGCTGCTTCAGGCCGCCCACGCCCTCGAAAAGACGCGAATACTCCGTGGCGCCCGCCTCGTCGAGCATCTTCTTCCCGGCGTTTACGGCATTCCTCAGGAAAGGATTCGCCGTGCGGTCCTTCCAGAGAAGCTGGCCTATTTCCTTGCCGAGCCGTTTCCTTATCCCGCCCAGGCTCAGCAAGCTTCCGGCCGTATCGCCGATTTCCGTGCCTCGCGGCTGGTAGCCGCCGTACATCTCCGCGCGGTAATCGTGAGAAACTTCGCCGACGCCTAGAACAAGAAGAGGCTGGGGACCCTTTTTGCCTAAAAGCCTTTTGAGAGAAGTATATACTTCTACTGTAACAGAGTAATTTCCCGGTGGCAAGTCGAACTTGAACTCATGGTCAAATTTCTTGACAGGGTCCCATTTTTCTTCTTGAATATACTCCCGCTTTTCGCCTTCTGCCAGCCTGGGATTGAACGAGCGGATAATAACTTTTACTATCAGCTCCCTGCCTGCCGGGACTGAAATCCTTGCTATGGGCTCCATCTCGACCTTTACGCGCACCCGGCCTTTTGTGGGGAAGCCCTTCTCGCCTACTTCGCTTGGAGGCTGGGGCTCTTGGGGCTCGTCTGGAGGGTCTAATGGTTTCGACTTCGGGCTAGGACCACCGAGGCTATTCAGGTATTCGTTCCATTCCCTGTTCCATTTGTCCATATCCTTTTTCCATGCATCATGGCGCTTCTTCCAGTCGTCCTTTTCCTTGTCAAAGTCCTTTTTCCAGTCCGCTATCCTGACTATTTCCGGATGCGTTTTCTTGATTGCCAGCTTTTCCTTTGTCCATATAAAAGGCGGGATGGGTGATGGACTCGGTGATGGACTCGGTGATGGACTTGGGGAGGGTGAGGGAGATGGTGATGGACTTGGGGAGGGTGACGGGGAAGGGCTTGGTGAAGGGCTTGGACTGGGAGAAGGACTTGGGCCTGGTACACTCCAATACGTCAATATATCCCTTGCAGTGCCCCATCTTCCTAAGGGACCTTTACTTGTAGGCCTTCCTCTTTTAAGAACTCCGATTGCCATCAAAGCTGCTTCTTCAAGCTTGTCAACAGGATGTCCTTCTATTCCCTTTACAGAACTTTTCGCCAAGGCTATTTTTATTGTCTCGTAGTCTTCGTCATCCCTGTATTTTCCTGGGTTTTTGAGTATATCTTCAATATGCTTGTAAAATTCCAATTTGATTCTGTCGCTCATTTTTTCCCATTGGGTGTCAGAATAAAATCCTCGTCTTATTTCCTGAAGCGCGAGCCATCCCTTGTTAAATTCTTCGTAGCCTTCTTCCGTGGTTACCGACCAAGATCTTCTAGCTTCTTTCCTTCGTACTTCGCCTACTTCCTTTTCAACTTCTTTTTCCACTTTCTTTTTTTCTATCTTGCCTTTTTTCCAGTAGTTTGCAATCAATTCATTCGCAACTTTTTCCGCCTTTTTTTCAGACACGCCTATTTTCATAAACTGAAGTTTAGCATACTCCTTCGCGTCTTCCGGCTTTTCATAAGTTAAAATCTCTTTCTTAAGCCGACGTACCAAATCCTTGAACTCTTTCTCTTCTGGTGGCATCAAATACATCCCCTATAGTCATAAGTAAACGTACCGCGTTCTCTGAGTAATGT